>JADHLJ010000049.1 GCA_016780745.1 Alphaproteobacteria bacterium
CCATCAGGGGGATGAAAACGGCGGGCGATACGATCCCTAGTTTTGGATGATGCCAACGCGCCAGGGCCTCGGCGGCGACAACGTTGTAGGTTTGGCCGTCACGAAGGTTCACCTGAGGTTGGTAGTACGCGATGAACTCTCCATTCTCGAGAGCCTTCGAGATGATTTCGGGTGTTATCGCCGTGGGCTCGCCGAAAACCGCGCGCAGACAACGCTCTAAATCCGACACGGATACCGGCTTTGCCAGGATGTCTCCCATCTCGAGTCCGAAGTCGCGTCCGAGCCGATTGGCGGTGGCCAGAACGCGGGAATCCTGTCCGCTGCTCAGATGGACCCGAGCCTTGCAGTCCTTCTTGGCAAGCTCGCGCAGAAGCTCCACGCCATCGCGCCCAGGCATGGACAGATCGAGCATGATCATACGGTGGCGATCCGGGTCATAGATGTCGAAAAATCCCTCGTAGGTGGAGGCTTCGTCGACGTCGACACCCATTTCCTCGGCGACATCGCGCGCGAAGGACCGGATCTCGGCTTCGTCATCGACGATCAGGAGGTGGTTTTTTCGGTGGGTCATCACGCGCGTCGCCATCCCAACAAAGCAAATCCAGGACTAGCAAGCGCCGGAGGTGGAACTGTTGGGGTGCTTTTTCCGCTATGCATGTCTAGCAGCCTTATCCAAGGCGGTGCGAATTTTCTGGGCCAGGTCCTGCCGCCGGTATGGCTTGGTCACCAAGTTGCGATCGCGGCTTACCTGGCCGTCTCGAAGGACCGCGGCTTCGGCGTAGCCGGTCGTGAACACAACCGGGAGGCCTGGCCTTGAACGATGCGCGGCCTCGGCCAAGGCAACACCATTCATCCCGCCCGCCATGATGATGTCGGTGAACAGGAGGTCGATATCCGGGGTGTTTTCGAGAATAGCCAATGCGCCGCCACCGTCGGCCGCGGCGAGTGTTTTGTATCCCAGGCTATCCAGGAGTTGTACGGCGATCTCTCGCATTTCCGCATTGTCCTCGGCCACGAGGATCGTCTCGCTACCGCCCATGGTCGCGTCCTGCCGATCTTGGCTTGCCAATGCCGCCTCCTCGGTTTCGGATGCATCCACTGGAAGGTAAAGCCGAATAGTCGTGCCAATGCCGACCTCGCTATACAGCCGCACGTGACCACCACTCTGGGTCACGAAACCATAGATCATGCTCAGCCCCAGGCCGCTGCCCTTGCCGACTTCCTTGGTGGTATAGAATGGGTCGAAAACTCTTTTTTGTATTTCCAGGGGAATACCGGTGCCGGAATCCGTTACCGCGATTACGACATATCGACCCGGCGTGATTTCTCCCCGGCTGTCCGAATATTCGCCCGTGAAGGTTGATGTGGAGGTTTCGATGGTGAAATCGCCGCCTTCCGGCATGGCGTCGCGGGCGTTTACGGCAAGGTTCAGGATCGCCGATTCAAGTTGTGCCTGATCGGTTCGGATCATGGGTATGTCGGCGCCGAGATGGATTTCCAATGCGACAGTCTCGCCGATGGCCTGACGCAGCAGGTCGGCCAAGCCATTAATCAGACCGTTGGGATCGATCGAGCGTGTTTCCAGCTTCTGTCGGCGCGCGAAGGCCAACAGGCGGCGCGTCAGCTCGGAGGCTCTGTCAACCGCGCCCAGAGCGGCTTCGAGCCGCCGTACGGCTTTCGGGTCACCGCCCACGGACCGTTCCAAGAGCTGCAGATTGCCGAGTATCACACCCAACAGATTGTTGAAATCGTGAGCCAAACCGCCGGTGAGATGGCCGACGGATTCCATCTTTTGAGCCTGCACGAGTTTTTGCTCGACCTGCCGGCGTTCGGTAATGTCGATCAGCACCGCTAGCGAGCGCCGAATCTTGCCGTCTTCATCCCATTCGGCGATCGCGGATAGCAAGACGTCCATGACGTCGCCGGACTTTGTTACCCATTGATATTCGATGTCCTTGCAGTAGCCGGTTTGCATGAACTCGGGCAGGACGTCCTCAAAAGCCTTGCGGGCGGAGTCGGAGGTCAGAAACTCGGTTGACTTGCGGCCGATGACTTCTTCACGCGTATAACCGAATTTCTCGAGCCAGAAGTCGCTCACGGTGATGAGCCGACCCTCGGGGTCGATGGAATGAAGCATCACCGGTGTGTTGTTATAAAGGGCGCGGTACCGTTCGTCCTGGACCCGACGTTCCTGGTCGGCGCGTTTTTCGGCCGTGATATCCATCGACGCGATGAAGATGAAACGCTCCTGGGTTTCGGGGTCGACATAAGGGACCTTGTCGATACGCAGCCAGCCTTCCTGGCCGACTTGGTTCTTGTAGGGGCGCACCATGCCGAGCTTCGAGCGCCCGGAATCGATAATCTCAAGATCATCCGCCAGGAACTGGTCGGCTTGCTCGGGGAAAAGATCGCGCGTATGGCGATTCTCCGCCTCTTCGACGGTAAGACCCATCGTGCGCGCGGCCGGGGCGTTCAATCGCAGGACGTTGTTCTTGTCGTCTTTCAGAAGAATGCGGACGGGAACATGATCGAGGATGAGTTTGAGTTCGGCTTCCTTGCGCCTGAGCCGTTCCTGGATCGCGCGTTGCTTGGTTACGTCCCGCGCCTCGGCGATGATGAAACCGACCTCGCCCGTTTCGTCGAAGCAAGGCTTCAGGGAGAAATCGATCGGCGCGATGCGTCCCTCGTTGATTTTCGCCTTGGTTTCCAAGCGAACGAAATCCCCTCGCACGGCTCTTTCCACCGCGCGCCGCATTACGTCCCGATTCCGCTCCCCGGTATCCCACCAAACACAATCCCACAGAGCCAGCCCGACTTGCTGGCTAGCCTGGTCACCCGCGAGAGCGCGAGCCGACGCGTTCACTTCAAGAACAACGCCATTGGCATCGAGCAACGCGCAGGACTGAAAGCTTTGATCGAAAATTGCTCGATACCAGGCTTCGGCCTTTTGCAATCTCGTTTCGGCCTCTCGACGCGACGTGATGTCATGCGCGGTGGCGACGGCCCCCAAACTGTTGCCATTGCGATCACGCATCGGCGTGGCGTTTACGATGACCGAACGGGAATGCGCGCCTTCCGGAGATATGACGATCTCCTCGCCTCGGATGCGTTCGCCCCGCATCGCCCGGGCAAGTGGAAGTTGGTCGCGCTCCAAGGGCGTATCGTTATTCGGGTGGCGGAAAACGGGCCAGTTTTCTGGATTGTTGGGGTACTTCGAATCCGTGTCGAAGCCATGCAGATGCTTGGCGGCATTGTTGAACAACGTTAGATGGCCTTGGGCGTCTCGGGCCAGGATCGCGTCCTCGACATTGGAGAGCACGGCCTTCATGAACCTCTGCTGGTATTCCACCGCCCGGTCCGCGATGACGTTGTCGGTGATGACTTCATTGGTGATGATGAGACCGCCAATATTCTCTTCGGTTTCGCGCCAGGGATGAACCCGCCGCCTCATCTGAATCTCGACGCCATCGGGCATCGTTACGCAATCGCCGTGATTGTCGATCGTTGCTCCGGCCAAGCATGATTGGTGTTCGCGCTTCCATTCCTCGGAAATGTAAGGCGTAAAGTCATAGTGTGATCGTCCGAGCACGTCACGGTCTCCAATGTCGAAAACCTCGCGCCAGCTCTGGCTCATGGCGATGTAGCGCATGTCGCGATCGACCACGATCGTTGGAACCGGCGAATGCTCGAATAACTGCTGTAACTGACACCGCCCGATTGAAGGTCCCGAACCGGTGTCCACGATCACGGGGTCGGCGTTCGGACGAGACCGGTCCCGCCGGATGGGCGGCGTTCTCTCCAGGTCCTCTACATCCAGTGCATCGGCCATTGCTTGGATTTCCCAAGTCGCAGTGACCCTACCGTCGCTGACAAGAGTTAAGAATTCGATAACCGGGACATCGGATATTCAGGGAATGGGCATGATGGCTCTTGGGTTCACATCATGCGGATCGATGACTCGCGTTGTTCAACTCACGCCGCTTCCATCTATCCGATCAGGTGGGAACCCACTAAGTTACCGGAGAATCGTTTCACTCCCACTATTCCAAGCCGTTTGGAGAAATTCGTGAACCGCATGAAATTTGGCGCCTTCCTCGCGCCGCACCATCCCATCGGCGAGCATCCGATGCTGCAATTCCGGTCCGATTTGGATCTTGTGGAGCGTTTGGACCGGTTGGGTTTCGAGGAGTTCTGGTGTGGCGAGCATCACTCGACCGGGTGGGAGACCATCGCGTCGCCGGAGATGTTTCTGGCCGCGGCCGGAGAACGCACGCATCGGATACGCCTTGGCACCGGCGTGGTTTCCCTGCCCTATCACCATCCCTTCATCGTTGCCCAACGCATGGTGCAGCTTGATCACATGACTGGTGGGCGCGCGATTTTCGGCTCGGGACCCGGCGCCTTGCCCTCGGATGCCTATGTGCTGGGGATCGAGCCCACCACCCAGCGCGACCGACAGGACGAGGCGCTGGGGGTGATCCGGCGGCTGTTGCGGGGCGAGGAGCGGTTCAGTCATAAATCCGACTGGTTCACCTTGAACGACGCGCGTCTGCATCTGCTGCCTCTGCAAGAAGACATGCCCTTCGCGGTCGCCTCGATGGTCAGTCCGTCGGGCATGACCTTGGCCGGCAAGTACGATACCGGCGTTTTGTCCATCGGTTCGATGTCGTCGGAGGGCTTGAACGCGCTGCCGACCCAGTGGTCCTTCGCCGAGGAATCAGGCGAGAAGCACGGCAATGCGGTTGACCGCCGCAATTGGCGGATCATTCTGCAATGGCATCTGGCGGAAACCCGCGAGGAGGCCATCGCGCAATGCAAGGACGGGTTGTTCCATTGGCATAACGAGTACAATGTCGCGACCTTGCAGCGCCCGGGCGTAACCGCCTTCAAGACTCCGAACGAGGGCGTCGACCGGGTCGCGTTTTCCGAAGGCGCGACCGCGGTGATCGGCACCCCCGATGATCTGGTCAAGCGTTTGCGCGATCTGATTGAGCTTACCGGAGGCTTCGGCGTGACCGTCGGCTTCGTGCATGACTGGGCGAACCGCGAGAATACCCTGCGAAGCTGGGATCTGGTGATGCGCTATGTCGCGCCCGAGTTGAACGGCATGCTCGATGCGTATCGTGAATCGCGGGAGCACGTGATCGCGCATCGCGATAGTTTCGCCCAGGCCCAACAGGGGATCCTCAATAAAATTATGGAGAACCCGCGCGCGGCGGCGGCCTTGAAGGACACCAAGGTCGGCGTGGCGGCGGCGCTCGGCCCGCATGCCGGCCCCGACCTGACGGAAGCTGGGAAAATAGACTGATCGGTTCGCTTCGCGGATTGCTTATGAATTGAAGGAGAGTGAGTGTGACGAAATTACTAGATGGCCATGTCGCGGTGGTAACCGGCGGCGGTTCCGGGATTGGCGAGGCGATCGCGCTTGGATACGCCGAACAGGGTGCGTCGGTCGCGGTTGTCGACGTCAACGAAGCGGCGGGGGCGGATACCGCCAAGGCGATTACCGATGCCGGCGGCAAGGCGATCAGCGTTGGGGTCGACGTTACCGATCGCGCGGGCTGTAACGCCGCGGCCGAGAAAATCAGCGCGGCGCTGGGCGAGGTTTCGATCCTGGTGAACAACGCCGGCATCAATCGTCGGACACCGTTCAGCGGCGACAAAGCCGAAGTGGCCAAGGACTGGGACGATATCCTCGAGGTCAACCTGAAGGGTGTCTTCAACGTCACCCACGCGTTTCTTGATCAGCTTCGCGCGACCAAGGGCCGGGTGATCAATATCGGCTCCATCCAATCCTTCGTGCATGTGCGGTGGCCGAATTCAGCGGCCTATACGACCTCCAAGCATGGTGTCCTCGGCATGACCCGGGCGCTGGCGGCGGAGCTGGGCAAGGATGGCGTGCGGGTCAACGCGATTGGCCCCGGGCTCATCGAGACACCGCTCAACAAGGCGGCCCGCGACGGCAATCCGGACATGGTGCAAAAGGTTCTGGAGCACACGCCGCTTGGCCGCGCCGGCAAGCCGAGCGATATCGTCGGCCCAGCAATCTTCCTGGCCTCGGATCTCGCCTCCTATGTCACCGGCGGGATCGTCATGGCCGATGGCGGTTTCCGCAGCATTTGATCCGGGCCGCTATCCCTGGACGAGGTCGAAGGCCAGCTTGGCCGCGGCCACGTCCATGATGGCGATGCCAACGGAATCATAGATGATCGTCGCGCCTTCGGGCGCGACTTTCGATCCAGCGAAGATTTCTCCGATCTCGGCGAAGATCTCGCAACCGGAGCCGCGAATGTTGCCGGCCTGATCAAGCGCCGCGACAGTGGATTCCACGATCACGGTATGGGCCATCGCCGCGTCGTCCAACTCTCGGCCGTCATGACCGTTCCAGCCGACCGCGGTCACGAAGGCGCCGGGTTTGATCCACGCGCCCTGAAGGATGGGCTGTTTGGCCGAGGTTGTGCAGGCAATGATATCCGCGCCCCGGGTCGCTTCCTCGGGATCGGCGAAAAAGGTCGCGCCGATCTCCGCGGCCAGCGCGCGGCCCGCCGCCTCGGTCCGCGACCAAAGGTGAAGCGCGCCGATCGGCCTGACCGCCGCCAAGGCCTCGGCATGCGCGCGGGCCTGCAAGCCACTGCCCATGATGGTGACGATCTCGGGGTTCGCTGGGGCCAGTTTTCGCGCGGCCGCGGCCGATCCAGCGGCGGTGCGCATCTCGGTAATCAGCCGTCCATCGAGAACCGCCAAGGGTGACCCGTTGTCCTTGTCGAAAACGAGAATGACCGCCTGGTGGGTTGGAATATCGGTGCCGGCATTGTCGTGGTAGAGCGTAACGACCTTCACCGCCATCGCCTCGCCGACCGCGGGCATCGCCGCGATGATCGCGTCATGGCCGGGGACTGGAACCATCTGTCGGACCGGTTGTTCGACATTGCCGGCGGAAAAATCGATCATTGCTCGCTCGAGCGCGTCAATCAGCGGCGTCCACTCCAAGACCTCGGCGATCCGCGCCTCGTTGATGAATTGCAATGTTTCCAAGCCCTGATAGGCCATGTTTCCTCCCTTGGCGTCGGTGACGTGATCTTTTCCAGTAATACGTCTGAATGAAGTTTCCAATCCCGCCGCCATAATGCCATTCCTTTAGCGACCGTGGGCGAGGTTCTACTTGCAAAAGGAACGCAATGGCTTACATCTGCGCGTAGCTCAAGCGCCAAAGCGCGGTGATTGGGGAAAAGAATCACGGCTCATTTCGCGGCTATTCTCTTGGACCGCGAGGCCGTGGGTCACGCCACTCAATAAGTCTTCATTCGTGGTCGCGAGCACACGTTCCACCCCATTGGTTCAAGGTATCATGATCGCCACGCTAGCCCCGGTTTCCGCGCTCCTTCTCAGTGTGGTGTTCCTTTTGATGGGGAACGGCCTGCAGGGCACATTGTTGCCGGTGCGTGCGCAGCTGGAGCTGTTTTCCACAACTGATATCGGCATCCTGGGCTCTTTCTATTTTCTAGGGTTCGCGGCCGGTTGCTATTTCGGCCCCCTTGTTGTGCGCCGGGCCGGCCATATTCGGACTTTCGCGGCGATGGTGTCGCTCGCATCCACGGCCACGCTCGTCCATGTCCTGGTCCTGGAGCCCGTGTTTTGGTGGCCGGTCAGGGCGATCACCGGGTTTTGCTTCGCCGTCCTGTACATGGTGATCGAGAGCTGGTTGAACGAGAAGTCGACCAACGAGACGCGGGGCACGGTCTTCTCGATTTACACGGTCATCAATCTTTTCGTCCTCACGGTCGGGCAGATGATGCTGACGCTCGCCGACCCCAAGGCTTTCCCACTCTTCGCGGTTGCCTCTATCCTTGTTTCCATAGCGGCGCTGCCGGTGGCCTTGACCAAGTCACCGGCGCCGGCGCCCATTGCCTCGGTTCAAATACGCATCAGATATTTGTTCAAATCCTCGCCGGTGGGGGTTGTCGGCGCGCTTGTCGTCGGCTTCGCGAACGGCTCCTTCTGGTCCTTGGCGCCGGTCTTCGCGCAAAGCAACAGCGCCGTTGCCGGCACGTCGGGGATTGCGACATTCATGAGCATCTCGGTTATCGCCGGCGCCATGGCGCAATGGCCCTTCGGCTGGTTGTCGGACAGGATCGACCGCCGCAAGGTCATCGTGATCGTCTGCGTCGGGGCAGCGGCCATGGGGATTGGCATGGCCGTGCTGGGGCAGCGATGGGAAAACGCCGCCTATGTTTTCTCGTTTCTTTTCGGGCTGTTCGCCTTTCCGCTCTATGCGATCTGCGCGGCGCATATGAATGATTCCGTCGAGGAGGGCGGGTTCGTCGAGGCCGCGGGTGGCTTGTTGCTTCTCTACGGGACCGGAGCGGTGATCGGGCCCATCCTTGCCTCGGCGTCGATGCGCCTTGTCGGTGGCGAAGGGCTTTACTTCTTCACGGCGGTTGCCCATATGGCGATGGCGGGTTTCGCGATCTACCGCCTTGGGCGTCGCGAGCGACGCCCCGAGGCGGAGCGCGAGCCGTTCGCTGATTCTGTTCGGATTGCACAAACGGTCGCAACCATCGATCCGTTGCCTGAAGCGCTCGCAAAAGAGGATTGACGCTGATCCGAGCGAAGGCGCGCGGTTCCGTTATCATCAGGCGCTAACCGGTCGGAATGGGCGATCGGACGCAAATCCGGATCTAGGATTGGATACCGTGAAGCGACGGCTCTTACACTGGTTGATACAGGTGTCCTTGGTGATGGCCCTTGGCGCTGGTGTCGCGCGCGCCGCGTCCGATCCCATCACCTATGTCACGCGAGTCACCGGAGAGATGTCGGAGGAGCTGCGCGGGTTCCTGGAGGGTGTCTCTCAGTCCCGTCAATTTCAGGACCGAGAGGTCGCGTCACTCTCGGTCTTGCGCCGCCGATTGGCCGAGGATGAAACGCGATTGCTTAAGGCGCTGCGTTCCAAGGGTTTCTATGGCGCCGCGGTGGTCGGGAGCATGGCCGCGGACGGCGTGCCGAACCAAGCGATCCTCATGGTCGAGGCGGGTCCGGTCTATCTGATCGAAGATGTCGTGATCGAACGGACCGGCGCCCCACGAGACCCAACCGTCGAGGTTGCCCTGGCCGATATCGGCCTGGAAATGGGTATGCCCGCCGAGGCATCGCGTCTGAAAGCCGCCGAGGAAGCGTTGTTGGATATCGCCCGGCGGTCCGGCTATCCCGCTCCCGCGATCGCCGAGGCGCGTTACGTGGTCGACCATGACAGAACGACGTTGACGAGCCGAATTCTGCTCGACCCGGGTGCGCCCGCGACATTCGGTGTCCTCACGGTCGAGGGATTGGAGGCTGTCAGGGAGCGCTATGTCCGGGTGCTCGCCGACTGGCGGGTGGGGCGCTCCTATGATCCCCGGGTCCTGAAAGACCTGAAACGTAGGATCAGCGATACATCCCTGTTTTCGACAATCATCGTGGAGACCCCGGGCATGCCCGATAGCGCGGGCCGGTTGCCGGTCACGCTGCGGTTGGAGGAGCGGGACCGTCGCACCGTCGGCCTGGGGCTTAGGGTCACGAGCGGCGACGATTTCCTGTCGGCGAATGCAAGCTGGCAGCATCGAAACTATCTCGGCGGTGGTGAGAGCCTCAAGGCCGAAACGACGCTGTCCAGTCTGGAGCAGAAGGCCGCGCTTGGGTTTCGCAAGCCGCATTTTATCAAGCGTGGCCAGACCTTCGTTGCGTCGACGGTCGCGCGCCATGAAGACAGCGACGCCTTCGAAGAGAGTTCCCTGGCGGCCTCCATCGGACTGGAGCGCCAAGCCGGCGAGATTTACACCACCAATGTGGGACTGGCCGCGGAACTGGCGTCGATCTCCGACAGCGAGGACGACTCCTATTTCGCCCTGGTCGGCATGCCAGTGGGTTTGACGCGGGACTCGAGAGACACGCCGCTTGATGCCACAACCGGAACGTTGTTTTCAGCGCGGGCCACGCCATGGGCGAGCTTGTCGGAATCCTCGTCCGGCTTCGTGGTCGCAGAGCTCTCGGGCGCGGTCTATCAGAAGCTCGGCTCGCCGCGCATTGTCGCGGCGGCGCGGGCCAGGATAGGCTCCATCCTCGCCGGTGATCTGCGCGATGTGCCCGCCAACAAGCGCTTTTATGCCGGTGGTGGTTCCTCGATCAGGGGATATGAGTTTCGACGTGTCGGTCCGCTGGATAGCGACGGCGATCCGACCGGCGGTCGCGCGGTCGCCGAGATCGGCGCCGAGATCCGCTTCCTGGTGACGGAGACGATCGGCGTGGTGCCGTTCATCGACTGTGGGCAGGTTTATAAAACCACCTTGCCCGGCTTTGACGAGGACCTCCAATGGGCCGCCGGCTTGGGCCTGCGCTATATAACGCCCATCGGCCCGATCCGCTTGGATGTTGCCTTCCCCCTGGATCGGCGGGCCGGGATTGATGATCGGTTTCAGTTCTACGTTTCCATTGGGCAGGCGTTTTAGATATGGCGCGGCTCTCCAAACGGATCTTCGGCGTGGTCTTGGTGGTGGTCGTCTTAATCCTGGTTGGGCTCGGCGGTCTGTTTCGCACCGACATTGGGCGGACATTTGTGCGCGACACCGCCATATCGCTCGCGGAAACCCAAGGCTGGGATCTGTCGATAGGCCGGCTTTCGGGCGCTTTGCCTTTCGAGGTGAAGGCCGAGGACATCGTCGTCGCCGACGGAAAAGGAGAGTTCCTGCGGGTTGGTGGCGCGGATGTTTTGCTTGACCCCGCGGCGCTGATAGCGGGACGGCTAAGCTTCGAAGTGATCGTTCTCGAACGTGTGTTCGTCACGCGCGCGCCGGAGGTGCCGACGGCTAGTCCAGCCGCCACGCCGGAACCTTCCACTGGTACCCCACTATTGCCGGGAATTCCCATCACGGTTCGCGCGCTTTCGGTCTCCCCCCTCACATTGGGGCCGGAGATCGCGGGCGAGACCGTGGTCCTCGACATCAACGCCAATACCTCGGTGGATGCGGAAACCGGTATCGACGTCGGCTTCAAGGTGACGCGTTTGGATGGTGACGGCGCGATCGAGGGACGGTTGAGTAGTGACGCGGCGCTCTCGCGGCTGAAGACCTCGATCAAGGGCCAATCCGATCAAGGTGGGTGGGTCTCGCGTCTATTGGGATTGCCGGGAGAGCCGGCGATCCGGGTGACCCTTGATGGCGAGGGACCAGTCGAGAGCTTTGAGGCGCGCTATGGCGTGTCCGCTGGCGAGGGTCTCGAAACCCGCGGCACGATCAGCCTGGGATCGCTCCAGCCACTCGCCATGACCGTGGCCGGGAGCGCGCGCGCGACGACGTTTATCCCAGCGAAACTTCGATCGGACATCTCGGGTGAAGCAACCTATCGGCTCGGTATCGCGATGGACCAAGACTTCTCTCGAGTGACGGTTGAGGGCCTCAAGATTGACGCGCCCGAGGTCGCGGTTGTTGGACAATTCGCCTTGGACTTGCGCGCCGGCACGCTAAAGGCCGATGGCTCGGCGGAGCTGCTTAAGCCCTCTCTCGCGCGGTCATTCATGCCTGAACTGGATGTCGGCCAGGTAAGGCTCGAAATCAATGCCGCCGGTCCGATGCTTGGTCCGTTGATCAACGCGGAGATTTTTGTTGGGGAGCCGGCCCTGGCCGGCAACCAGGCCTTGGCCATCACGGCCAAGGTCGCGGCCCAGGTCACGCCGACCATCGGTGCGTCGATTGATGGAACCGTTTCCGTGGACGTCGCCGGTCCGCGCATCCCGGACGCCCCGGAAGGTTCGATTGGGGGCAAGGTGAGCAGCCGCGTTCGGTTTGCCTTGGCGGATGACGTCCTCAAACTGTCCGGTATCGATGTTCGAACCGGTCCCGCTAGCATCGCCGGCGATGCCTCCATGAACTTGGTTACCAGCGCGGCGACCCTTTCCGTCGACGTTTCGCATGACCAATTGGAACATCTGGCGCCGCTGCTGCGATCGGGTCGGCTGGAGAGCACCGTTCACGGGGAATACGACGGGACCCACGCGGTGGTTCAGGTGGGTGGCCGGCTTCTCGACCTCCGCGCCAGTGACCCCAATCTCGCGCCCGTTCTTTCGAGGCCGGTGGAGTTCTGGGTTTCCGCGCGCCAGACCTCGGCCACCGGCTGGGATGTTTCCAGCCTGGAACTCACCACTGGTTCCATTGCCGCGAGCGCCCGGGGGGACGTTGATCTCGCGACCCTGATGGGTGACTTGGCTGCTTCGGTTCGCGTTGGTGATCTCGCGGTGCTCGACATTTCCGAGACACTGACGGGCGGCTCCGCAAGCATGACCGCGACCGCGCGGGGAAGCTTCGAGGCGGCGGAAATTGAGTGGTCCCTGGTCACCCAAGACCTCGGCGCGCACGGGGTGAATTTCCCGCGTATCACCGGTGAGGGATCCCTGCGTACCAAGTCGACGACATTGGCGGGGCCGCTTTCGATCGACGCCGAGACACCGGTCGGTCGGGTCCGAGCGACGACGGATCTTTCCTTCGATGGAAAGGTGCTCGCCCTGTCCGAGATTGAATTCCGCCGAGCCATGGACACAATACGCGGCGCGCTCGCCATGACACCCGAACCGCTCGGCGTGAATGGTGTGTTGGATGTGTCGGTCGATAGCCTAAAGGATTGGGCGACGCTGGCGGAATTGGATCTATCGGGTGGATTAAAAACGCGGGTCGAGGCGAGCCATGTCGATGGCAAACAACGTCTTGTGGTAACCGCAATGCTCAACGATATCGCTATCGCGGGCGAAGCGCCCCTGACGGTTAAGCGGATCGATGGAACCGCGACCCTGGAAGACGCACTCGGCACGCCGATGATCGACGCAAATGCCGTCGTGATCGATGCGGCAATGGACATGGCCCTGCTTGACAATCTGGAGGTCTCGGCCGTCGGAGGCATGGTGGATTTGCGCTTCGACCTGAAGGGTTCCGGTGCCGTTGATGGCAAAGGCCTGCGCGTCGAGACAGCCGGCACCGTGGCATTCGGGGACGGCATGGGGGTAGGCCTCGATACGCTGATGATCGAGGGCTCGGAGGCAAATCTACGCCTCCTGCAACCCACCCGCGCGACGCTTGCCGGGGATGTCGCGATGCTAAGCCCGACGTCCTTGTCATTGTTTGGTGGCACGCTCAACCTCGCCGGTGAGATGGATCGCAAGGGCCTGCGCGGGAATTTGGAAGCCGAGAACATAAGCTTGCCGCCGATCGCGAGGCTCGCCGGAACACGGCTTACCAGCGGAGTGTTGAACGCGAGCGGCGCGATCTCGGGACCCATCGTGGCACCCAACGGACGGTTTAACCTCGCCATGACGGATATCACGGGCCTCGGGCCGCCGAATACGGAACTGCCGCCAATGAGCCTCGAGATTACCGCCGACTTGAGCGACGGCGCGTTGGAAAGCAGTGCCGCGGTCTCGGGGATTGGCGAGGTTCCTTTCGAGGCGCGGCTGGTAACGCGGGTGCCGGGACGCGATGTGGTCGTGCCGTTGGAAGCGAAATTCACCTGGCGGGGCGGGCTGAGCGAGATTGTCGCAGCCCTTCCGATCGACGGCAACCTGATCGCTGGTGACGCCGGCATCGATCTCGACTTCGTGGGTGAATTCGATACCCGGGACGGCACGATCGAACCCGCGCGGACATCCGGCCTGATCAGCTTGCGAAATGGACGCGTCGAGAATTTCGTTTCCGGCGCGATCCTCGATCCACTCAACGTCATGGTGAGGCTCGATGGAACCCGGCTCGTGATCGAGAGGATGGAAGCAAGCGATACCACGGGCGGCGTCCTGCGGGTCACCGGTGCCGTCGATCTGATCGAGCCCACCAAACCAAGAGTGACCCTGGACGCGGTCATGGAGGCGATGACGGTGGCGCGGCGGGATGACGCGGAGGTCCAGCTTAATGCTCAATTGAGCCTGCGCTCCGGGCAAGATCGCTATGCGGTCTCGGGCGAGATCGTCAATCACTTGACGGAGATCCGCCTGATCGGCGCCTTGCCGGCCGAAGTGGTGGATTTGGCGGTCGAGGAGGTTCGCGATGGCGTGGCGGTAACACCCGAGATTGCCCGGGAGAAGTCTTCGGCCGCCGGACCGCCCGTTGACCTGGATGTAGAATTCTCCGCTCCCGGCAGGATATTCGTTCGCGGTCGGGGTCTGGATTCCGAATGGGGCTGGAATGTCCAGGTTTCCGGCACCGCCGCCGCGCCGCGCCTTGCCGGGTCGATCGGCCCGGTGCGGGGAGGCTTCGAATTCGCGGGCCGCCGTTTCGAACTTGGCGAGGGCGGGGTGTCCTTCTCGGGAGGCGCCGAGGTTGAGCCGGAGCTGAACATATCCGCCACCCACGAAGCTACGGGTTTTAAGGCCTTGGTCGCCGTGACGGGAACGCCTTCGAAGCCGGAGATCGAACTTTCCAGCGACCCGTCCTATCCGGAAGACGAGATCCTCGCGAAGATCCTTTTCGGCAAGTTCACCGCGCGGCTGACCGCGACCGAGGCATTGCAATTGGCGCAATCAACCCGAACCTTGTTAAGCGGTGAGCCGGGCACACTCGACAAGATCCGAGGCGCCATCGGGGTTGACGTGTTGACCTTCGCGCCGGGGGCCTCGGAGAGCGAACTTGGCCGCTTGAAGGCCGGCAAATATGTCCGGGACGATCTGTTCGTCGGGGTCGAGCAAGGGACCACCGCCGGCAGTACCCGATCGATCGTCGAATGGTATCTAACACCAAAAGTCACCGTCGAGGGGACGGTCGGATCAGGCAGTGAAAGCACGCTCGGCATCCAACGGCGATGGGAGTATTAGCGCGGGTCGTTGAACGCTTGGCTCAGCCGCCCTGTCGCGGTTCTCCGGAACCAAATGTCATCCGTTGCATGACCGTGTCGCGTTTGACCCGCCAGTGAAACACCGCCGCGCCGATATGCATTGCGATCAGCCCCGCGAGCGCCCAGCCGACGATTTCATGCATTTCATAGAGAAGCGCGCCGAGCTCCTTGTCCTTGTTGATGAATTGCGGCAGCGACCAGGAGAAGAACTCGACTGGGTAATTGGCGGCGTCGGTGGCCAGCCAGCCCAGGACCGGCATGGCGAAAAGACAGACATAGAGAGCCTTGTGAACCATGCCGCTGATGGTCGCCTGCCAGGGCTCAAGCGGTGGTTGGTACGGCGGCGCGCCATGTTTCAATCTCAGTGCCAGACGGACCACCATCGCCGCGAGGATGATGAGGCCGAAGGTCTTGTGATAGGTGTAGATGAGGTTTCGGATCGGCGCTCCGAACGTATCGGTCACACCCTTGAAACCCAGGATGCCGAGCAGCATCCCTCCCGCCAAAACCAGGATCACGATGACCGCGATAATCCAATGCGCGAGACGTTGCGGCTGGCTGTAGCGGGGCGGGGCGTCCATGATCAGGGCCAATATCCGGTACGGTTCCGAAACATGACGAGGATAACCCACGCTTGTCGTTCCGTCATCTCACGTCCCCTCGATCACTCGATTTCGCACCATCCAACGATCATGCTAACAGTGCCACATTGACTCTTTCGTGGAGCCCAAGGGATTACGATGGATAGTGCCGCGATGACCGATGATCCGCCCTTTGAAGGCGTCCGCGTTCTCGACCTCTCGCAAGGGATCGCTGGGCCTTATTGCGGTATGATGCTCGCCCGCAACGGTGCCGACGTGATCAAATTAGAGCCTACGGGAACCGGCTGTTGGAGCCGCCAGTTGGGTAAGGCGACGGGTGACCACACCGCCCATTCGCTGATCGTGCATCGCGGGAAACGCAGCCTGTCCCTGGATCTGAAATCACCCGAGGGTTGTGCGATCGCGCGGCGGCTGGCCGCGGATTGCGATGTGCTCATTCAGAACTATCGGGTCGGCAAGATCGATCGGTTCGGACTGGATTACGACACCGTGCGCCAAGCCAACGAGGCGATCGTCTATCTCTCGATCACCGGTTTTGGATCGAGCGGTCCGAATGCCGATCTCCCGGCGACGGACTCGGTCATGCAGGCTTATACCGGACTGATGTCGATCAATCGGGACGCGACCGGCATGCCTCAGCGGCTCAATATGCTGGCGATCGATTTCGCCTGCGGTCTCTATGGGTTTCAGGCGGTCTCTTCAGCGCTGTATCGCAAGGCGATGAAGGGCAAGGGAGCGCATATCCAGACCAGCCTGCTGGAAGCGTCGCTGTCCTATCAGGAAGCCGCGATTATCGAATCCGCGCTTCAGGGCGCGGAGGTCGAGCCCATCGGAATGCCGGTCGGCACTTTTAAAACCAGCGACGGCTATATGAGCATCAATGCCCGCCGGCAACCGCAGTTCGAGCGCTTCGCCAGGCTTTTGGGCCACGAGGAATGGATCGCCGATCCAAGGTTCGTCGAGCCACGCGCCCGTGTCGCCAATCGCGAGGCGTTACTTGTGCTACTGCGCCCGATAATCGAAACCAAGACAACCGACGCATGGTGCGCCCTGCTGTCCGAGATCGATGTCCTGCATGGTCGCGTGCACACCCATGGCGACTTGTTCGAGGACGCCCAGGTCAAAGCGATCTCGGCACTGCGTTGGGTGGAGGATCCGACGCTCGGCACCCTGCCGATGGCGAGCCTTCCGGGGCAACCGACACCGATGACCGGCGACCGTTTCACGCTTAGTCCAAGGCTTGGCGAGCACACGCGCGAGATCCTTGCCGAGCTCGGCCACGAGGCGGCGGCGATCGAGGCAATGATCGCGGGCGGCGCGGCCCAAGCGGCGGACTGATCGCGGGCACATTTTTCGAGGAGACAGACATGTTGGAAACGGCATTGTTCGAGGCGGGCGGCTACAGATACGTCCGGGGCCCGTTTCAGTA
>JADHLJ010000050.1 GCA_016780745.1 Alphaproteobacteria bacterium
ACTGGAGACCACGGCCCTGTCGCGCGATTCCTTCATCGCCCGCATGCGCGAGATGATGACAGCGGTGGAGAACGGTCGCGCCGGCCACCGTCGGATCGCCGACCGGGTCGCCGCGCTCTACGCGCCGGTGGTGCACATTCTCGCGCTTGTGACTTTCATCGGTTGGATGACCTTGGCGGGCGATTGGCGGGACGCCATATCCGCGGCGATTACCGTGCTGATCATCACCTGCCCCTGCGCCCTCGGCCTGGCGGTTCCAGTGGTCCAAGTCGTCGCGGCGGGCCGTCTGTTTCAAAGCGGTATTCTCGCGAGAAGCGGCGAGGCCTTGGAGCGCGCCGCCGATGTCGATCATGTCATTTTCGACAAGACCGGCACACTGACCCTGGGGGAGCCACGCCTGATCAACGCTGGCGCTCACTCGGACCGGACAATCGCGATCGCCGCCGGGCTGGCGCGCAACAGCCGCCACCCGCTTTGCCGCGCCCTGGTTCAAGCCGCGACGGATCGGGGCGTGACGTCCGGCGTCTGCCGTGATGTCTCGGAACACGCGGGACTTGGGCTGGAAGGACAGGTCGAGGAAACCACCGCGCGCCTTGGAAGCGCCGCGTGGTGCGGCGTGACCGGATCCTCCAGCGACGCTAGCAACATCGTTTGCCTGACGATCGGTGACGAGGTCTCCGTCTTTCATCTCGCCGATCGCGACCGTCCCGGGATCGAGACCGCCATCGCCCGTCTTCGGACGATGGGGCTCGACCTGGAAATCCTGTCCGGTGATCGCGCCGAAGTCGTGGTTCCCATGGCCGAACGGCTCGGTATCGATCAATACACGGCGGGGCTCACCCCGAACGGAAAGCTCGATCGAATTCGCTCGCTGAGCGATTCGGGCACAGGTACCATGATGGTCGGAGATGGGCTTAACGACGTGCCGGTTTTGGCGGCCGCCGATGTTTCCGTGACACCGATGAGCGCGGCGGATATCGGCCGCGCGAGCGCCGGTTTTGTGTTCCTGCGCGACTCCCTGGAAGCAGTGCCCGAGATCGTGGAAGTCGCGCGTCTCGCCCGTCGCCGCGTGCGCGAGAATATCGCGCTCGCCATCGCCTATAACTGTATCGCGGTACCGATCGCGATGGCGGGCCTCGCGACGCCGCTGATCGCCACCATCGCGATGTCGAGTTCCTCGATCATCGTCATCGCCAACGCCCTGCGCCTCCAACGGGCTCGTCGTCCAGCCACGAAAACCGCTAGCCGCAAGGACGCGGGCATGGCGTTGGAGACTGCGACATGAATGGCCTTTTGTTCTTGATCCCCGCCGCGCTTTTCCTCGGCCTTCTCGGTCTTGCCGCCTTTCTATGGTCATTACGGAACCGGCAATATGAAGACCTGGAAGGGGCCGCCCAACGCATCCTGATCGAGGATGACTGACCCGCGACCAACCGTCATTCGCATCAATTTTACCGTCGCGCCGGCGAAAGCCGGGGCTTATGGCAGGCGGTGCCGAGCCCCTGTTTTACGGGGGCAACGAAACAAGAAGGCCCGCTGTCCCCTCCGTCGCGCCGGCGAAAGCCGGGGCTTTTAGCACGCGGTGTTGAGCCCCTGTTTTCACAGGGGCGACGGGAGGGGGGCGAGGGACGACGGGGAAAAGTGGGGCGGCGGTGACGGCTTGAGGGGCGGAAACCGGAACCATCCCGCCTGGCCGTCGCCCTGATGGCGATCAGGGCTTTTTCCGTGCTCTTGGCCAAGGCGTCTGGAGGGTGAATATCCAGCGGCGTGGTCGCGGCGGGCGATCGCGGCAAGAGCCCTGACCTTCATCAGGGCGACGGGAAAGCTGGGGCTAACGTTTTCACAGGGGCGACGGAGGCTTAAGAAGCCGCGCCTCCTGCGTCGCGCCGGCGAAAGCCGGGGCTTGTCGCGAGCGGTGTCGAGCCCCTGTTCCCGCGGGGCGACGGTAAAGGATCGGGCCCGGAGGAAAATCAAGTCGAATGCCCTCGATCTATCCGGGTGGTCCAATATCATGGGGCGCAACCGGGAATAACAGCGGGACCGGGATTACGGGTTTCTGATACAGTCCTTTCGTGGCAAGGCGTATCGGGACAGCTTCATGATCATGGGTTATCGACCTGTCGCGACGGGCCATCGCGAAGCGAGCCCCGCACGGCTTCACGCGGCCTTTAAGACGTATCGGCGGCAACGGCGCTAGGCATGGATACGTTTCTCGACGCCCTGTCGGCGGCGTTCGCGCTGATCTTCGCCGGTGACGCGGACTTGCTGCAAATCCTTTCGCTATCGCTTCAAGTCAGCTTGTCGGCGGTTGCGATCGCGGTGCTTATCGGCATGCCGCTGGGTGGTCTCATCGCCATTCGCCGGTTTCCGGGTCGCCAGGTTCTTATCGTGGTTTTCAACGCCCTCATGGGATTGCCGCCGGTCGTGGTCGGGCTCGGGGTCTACCTGCTTCTCTCCCGCTCCGGGCCATTTGGCGTTTTCGGCCTCTTATACACGCCAACCGCGATGATCATCGCCCAGGTGATCCTGGTCGTGCCGATTATTGTCTCGCTGACCCGCCAGACCCTCGACGCGCTTTGGCGGGAATATAGCGAGACCCTGAATTCCCTGGCGGCGAGCCCGGCTCAAAGCCTCGTCGCGGTCCTCTGGGACGCGCGGTTCAGCCTGATTACCGCCGTGCTGGCGGGGCTTGGCCGGGCGATCGCCGAGGTGGGCGCGGTGATGATCGTCGGCGGCAATATCGACAGCGTCACCAGGGTCATGACCACCGCGATCGCGCTCGAGGCCAGCAAGGGCGAGCTCGCGCTGGCGCTCGGTCTCGGCATAATCCTGTTGCTGGTCTCGGTATGCTTAAACCTGTTTGGTCATGGCATGACCCGTCTAGTCACCAACGAGGCGACGCAATGACGGACCGCCAACACCAACCTTCTGGCGCCATCCTCCCCTTGTCGCTTCAGGGCGTCGGCCTATTCCGCGATGGCAAGCGGGTGATCAAGGATGTCGACTGTACCTTCGAGGGCCGGGAAGATAATGCGCCCGGGAAAACCTTCATCGTCGGACCGAACGGCGCCGGCAAGTCGCTGTTGTTGAGAATTTGCCATGGCTTGGTGCGACCGGACGAAGGCCGGGTCATCTGGTTGGGCGACGCCGCCAAGGACGCGAACACGGTCAAGAAACGCCAAGCGATGGTATTTCAGCGACCGGTGCTTTTGCGACGGAGCGCCCAAGCCAATATCGATTTCGCGCTCTCGTTGCGCGGTATTCCACGATCCGAGCGGAGCGATAGAGTTCAGGCGCTCCTGCAACAGACAGGCCTCGGGCGTCTGGCGAAGACACCGGCACGGGCGTTGTCCTTCGGCGAGCAGCAACGCTTGGCCCTCGCACGCGCCCTGGCGATCGAACCCGAGCTCCTCTATCTGGACGAGCCGACCGCGAGCCTGGACCCGGCATCGGCGCATATGGTCGAGGACCTCGTGGAACAAGCCGTGTCGAAAGGGACGCGGGTCATCATGTCGAGCCATGACCTGGCCCAAACCGCGCGCATGGCCGATGACGTGATCTTCATGCATCGCGGCCGGATCAAGGAGCGGGCCGTCGCGGCGGACTTCTTCAACGCGCCTAAAAACGATCTGGCGCGCGACTTTCTCGACGGCAAGCTTCTGTGGTGGAGACGGCGGTCCATCTACGGCTCGGAGGGCGAGCCATGCGGGTAAAGACATGCTTGGCAGCGAGTTCCAAGGTTTACATGAAGCGCCTCATCCCTGGACCCCTTGGGCTTGTGTTTCTGACGATGCTCTCATTGGGTTTCCCATCACCCTCTTCCTGGTCCGAGGAGAAGCCGTTCATCACTCTTGCTTCGACGACATCGACACAGAATTCCGGTCTTTTCCGGCACATCCTTCCCCGCTTCACCGAGGCTAGCGGGATCGAGGTGCGTGTTGTCGCGGTCGGCACCGGCGCGGCGATCAAAAACGCCCGAAACGGGGACGCCGATGTACTCCTGGTGCATCACAAGGCCTCGGAGCAGAAATTCGTCGCCGATGGCTTTGGCCGAAAACGCCACCCGCTGATGTTCAATGACTTCATCATCGTCGGCCCGGACGAGGATCCCGCCGGTATTGGCGGCGGTACAAACGCGCCTCAAGCGTTGCGCGCGATCGCCCGGGCCAAGGCACTGTTCGTCTCCCGAGGCGATGCGAGCGGCACCCATAAACGCGAGCTGGAATTATGGACGATCGCGGGAACCGACCCGAGTGCCGCCTCCGGTGCTTGGTATCGCGAGACCGGCTCCGGCATGGGAGCGGCCCTGAACATCGCCGCCGGCATCGGGGCCCATACTCTGGTGGACCGCGGCACTTGGCTTAGCTTCAACAACCGCCAGGATCTAGCGATCCTCGTCGAGGGCGATCCGAGGTTGCGCAATGAGTACGGCGTCATCCTGGTCTCCGAGGACAAGCACCCGCACGTCAAAACAAAGGAAGGCGGCGCGTTCGTCGACTGGCTGTTGTCGAACGCCGGTCGGGCCGCCATCAACGATTTCAAGATCAGCGGCCAGCGGCTCTTCACGGCGATGGAATAGCCGGCGGGCTCAATTCAACGAGGACCTAGGGGAGATACACGCGTGTCCGATGAAAATGTCACGATCGAGAAGGACGGCGCCATCGCGGTACTGACCTTTAACCGGCCGGAAGTGCTGAACGCCTTTGATAACGCGACGATGCAATCGACGATCGATCTGGTTGCCGGTTTGAATGCCGATGATACCGTGCGTGTCATTGTCGTCCGGGGCGCGGGCCGGGCGTTCTCGGCGGGTTTCGATCTGAAGGCATCGGCGGCGCGGGAAATGGCCGGGGTTCAGGATTGGGAGCGGCAAATGCAACTCCAGTTCGACTTCATCATGCAATTCTGGCACTCACCCAAACCGACCATCGCGGCGGTACACGGCTATTGCATCGCCGGCGCCTTCGAGTTGGCACTTGCTTGCGATGTCACCGTGGCCGCTCGAGGCACCCGGTTCGGCGAGCCGGAAGTCCGCTTCGGCACAGGCATTGTCGCCATGCTGCTGCCCTGGGTCACCGGCCCCAAGCAGGCCAAGGAAATCCTGCTTACCGGCGAGGACCGGCTGGGTGCCGAGGATGCCTTGCGCATGGGCATCGTGAACCGCGTGGTTGATGACGCCGAGGTCTTCGAGACCGCGATGGGCGTCGCCAGATCCATGACGGCGGCGGCGGAACGCTCGGTGCGCTTCACCAAGCGCGCGATCAATGACAGCTATGAGGCGATGGGTTTCAGCCGGGCTCTGAAATCGGCTCTGGATGTGGATGTCATTCTCAATGCCGCCACCGACCCGGTACGCGCCGAGTTCAACCGGATCCGAGGCGAACAAGGCCTGAAAGCCGCGATCGCCTGGCGTGACGCGCGTTTCGAGACAGAGGACCAAGACTAGATCGATTGCTTACCCGCCATGCGGACGCACATCCACGCGCTGGTCATCGCCACCACGCACCATCCCGTTGATTGAGCTCGCGTCTCCGTTTTCGCGCCCCCAAGCAAGGTAATGTGTTCTTCCCGGGCGACCCAGTTGGTTTCCAAGCAAAGGCCGTGCGGACTCTACAGGCGCCGCACAATCATTGAGACCCGAAACAGGTCCCTAGTCGGAAGCCTCGCGCCAAACGTCTCGGGGCTTTATTGCACGCAACCGTGATGGGCACTGGAAACCAGGCGTCGGTACTTGTCCAGAACTGATCCCGGAGGTAGATCCGACAGAGCCGGAACCTCTAGGCTAGCCATGCGAGACGCCATCTCCGCCTCTGGGATATCGAGGTCGAGCCGGCGAGTTTTTGGGTTGATGACGATGACATCGCCGTCACGGACCACGCCAATTGGCCCGCCTTTCGCCCCCTCGGGGCAGATATGCCCGACCAAGATGCCATGAGATACGCCCGAGAAACGCCCATCGGTGATCAGCGCGACATCCTTGCCCAGCCCCCGCCCCTGAAGCTGAATGGTCAGATGCACCATCTCGGGCATGCCGGGCGCACCGACGGGGCCAACATGCCGGACGACCACGACGTCTCCGGGAACCACACCTCCGTCCCTAATGGCCGCCATCGCCGCCTGCTCGCTATCGAAGACCTTCGCTGGCCCCCGAAACTCTCCGTCCTCAAGTGTTTTTCCGGAAAGTTTCAGCACACAGCTCTCGGGCGCCAACGAACCGGATAGGACGCTGATATGGTTTCCGGGAGGCGCGAACGGGCGCGAAACCGGGAAGACAACATCCTGTTCCGGCAAATCCTCTGGCAATGGAACCTCCGCTAGGTTCTCGGCGAGTGTTTTTCCTGTCACGGTCATGACTCCGCCTTGCAACAGGCCGGCCTCCAGAAGCGCCTTCATTACCACCGGCACACCGCCGACATTGTGCAGAGAAACCATCGCATGGGCGCCATGAGGTTGAAGGTTGGCGATCAGCGGCACCCGCTCGCCGATCCGATGAAGGTCTTCGATCGCTAGCGACACGCCCGCCTCGCGCGCGATGGCAAGGACATGCAGATACAGATTCGTGGAACCACCCATCGCGTAGGCCGTGGTGATCGCGTTTTCGAAGGCCTCCCGAACCATGATATCCCGGGGCCGAATTCCCTTCTCCATAAGGCGATAGAGCGCCGCCACACTGGCTTGTGCCTGATTTTTCACGTCGTCGTGGATATCGCTGGCGGCGTCGTAGTCGGCGGGATGCGAGGCGCCGCGTGGTAGCATCATGCCGATCGCCTCCGCGATGGAACTCATGGTGTTCGCCGTGAACATCGCGCCGCAAGTGCCGCTACCCGGCATGACGCATTTTTGCAAGCTCGTCAGCTCGTCCTCGGAGATGCGACCGGCTTCCCGCGCGGCGGATCCCTCCATGTAATCCATCAGGGTAAGGTTATTGCCCTTGCTGGCCCATGGCTCGAAATCGACGCGTCCAGGCGAACTGGTGCCCGGATACACCACGAGACCAAAGGCGTTGGTTCGCGCCAGCGGCATCAACGCCGCGGCGCCGGTCTTATCGCAGCCCGACACGACGATCATGGAATTGCCGTGATGCGCGAAATGGCCCGTCTCGATGCAATCCGCCATGAGATCACGAGACATCAAGCTATATCCCGCGTTCTTGGTCCCCTGGGTCAAGGCGTCGGAGACCGCCGGCGCGCCGACCAGCAGGCCCTGCCCTCCGCTCGCCGCGATCGCGTCGACCAACAGATCGGCGATACGGCGCACGCGGTTGTTGCAACGATGGGCGTTGGTATAGGCGTTGGCGATGGTCACCACGGCATTGGTTCTGGCCGCCTCGGAAGGCTCGAACCCCGCCGCGCGCAGCTCAACGGCGCGCAAGCCCTGCTTCGCGTCACTCCAATAGCTTGCGAGTTTGTCCGCCATAACCGTTCTCCGTGTGTTTGCGTTCCGCGCATGATGGATCGGACGTGCTTATCACGGTCAATCCTCCACCGAATTGACCCTCGATCCGACGTCAACCGGGATTGGGATAGCTGTCCGGCAAGCGCCCAAGAACCGATCGAATGGTCGACTCGCGATACTGATGCTCGGGAACGTGATGATAGCTGAATACCGCCAGCAATCGATCCGGCGAGCCTTGCGTCACCTCGGATACACGGTGGATCGAGCGACGTCCGCCAAACAAACAAAAGCTACCCGGGGCCAGCGGCGCGCGGCGCATTGGCATTTCCTCGCCAGACAGCAGGCGGCTGACTTCGTCATAGTTTTCATCGTCTTCATCGCGCAGGAAGGGAACGAACTCAAAATGCCCCCCCTCGGCGGCGGACTGAATCATTAGTGTCACCGCGCCATCATTCTGGTCGAAATGCCAGGCATGCCGGCACCCCTGGCTCATCACTTTTACATTCGCCGCCAAGTATGGGCACGCGACCGGAAACAAGGAATCTCGGTTCAAGCAACGGCGCACGAAATCCGTCAGGGCTTGTTGTTCGAAGATCGAGACGAATGCGCCGGTTTTCGGGAAGCAATCCTGGGTGATGGTACCTATCAGATTTGGCGTGGTGAGCGTCACCGCATGGCCCGCGGGATAGTCGTCGGGGTTGCGCCAGGAATAGGCGCGCCGCTCGACATCCATCCAGTAGGTTTGGTCGCGGCGCGCATTGGCTTCCGACTGAATGACCTCGATCGCCTCCGGCCGCACGAAATCCGGCAAATGACATATGGCGCCATTGGCGAGATCGTCCTGACAGGATTGTAATAGAGCGGCGCCGGCGCCGTCCAAATCGTCGATTGGATACCGGTCCAGGTCGACCAAATCCTTCAGTTCATAGGCCATCTTCAGTCCTTGTCACTTGCTCAAAGGTACCACGCGGCAACCAAGCCACGGATTGATAGTGACGCCGATTTACCGGGTTCGCAATCCAATCGGCGCTAGCCCCATTGCCGGACTGGCCGAGAGCGCCATACTCTCGCTTGGAAACAGTCACGGGGTGTGTATCACCCGAATGTAGAAGGCCGGGAACGGGTATCCATGGCAATGCAGTATCATCTCAATGGTTTTCGCGCCGGTGACCCCAATGTTGCTCCCTTGGCCCCGCGCGAGGGCCGGGCGGACCGAGTTGACGTTCTGATCGTCGGCTGCGGCCCGGCGGGCCTTACGCTCGCGGCCCAGCTATGCACGTTTCCGGAAATTTCGGTCAAGATCATCGACCAGAAAATGGGACCGCTCGAGATCGGCCAAGCCGACGGCATCGCTTGCAGGTCCATGGAAATGTTCCAGGCTTTCGGCATCGCCGACCGCGTTGCGAGGGAAGCCTATTGGGTCAACGAGGTCACCTTCTGGCGCCCCGGCGAGGACGGCCGCGGATTGGCCCGCGCCAACCGCATTCCGGATGTCGAGGACGGCCTGTCGGAAATGCCGCATCTCATCCTTAGCCAGGCCAGAATTCACGATTTCTATCTCGAGCTCATGGAAAAGTCTGCCTCCCGGTTGACGCCGAGCTATGGCCGCAAGTTAACCAAGCTCGAACGCGCCGAGGGCGAATACCCGATCACCGCCACCCTCGCGCCACCGGATGGTGATGGGGACATTGAAATCGTTAAGGCACGCTACGTCGTGGGGTGCGACGGAGCCCGGAGCACGGTCCGACACTCCATCGGCCTGGCGCTGAAAGGCGGCGCGGCGCGTCAACTTTGGGGCGTTATGGATATCCTGGCCGTAACGGACTTTCCGGATGTTCGCTTCAAATGCGCCATTCAATCCGCCGAACAGGGAAGCATCCTGATCATTCCCCGCGAAGGCGGTTATCTGGTCCGCATGTATATTGAGCTTGACGAGTTGCGGGGCGACGAGAGAGCCGCCGACCGCAAAGTGACAAGCGATATGCTGGTCGCCCGGGCGCGCGCGATCCTCGCTCCCTACACGCTGGACGTAAGGGAAGTCGCCTGGTGGTCGGCCTATGAGATTGGCCAGCGTGTTTGCGACCGGTTTGACGACGCCGTTGACGGCAGGGAGCCCCGCGTCTTCATCGCGGGCGATGCCTGCCATACCCATTCCCCGAAGGCCGGCCAGGGCATGAATGTTTCCATGGCGGATGCCTTTAATTTGGGGTGGAAACTGGCCAATGTTATCAAGGGACGGGCGAACCCGGACCTGCTCGCCACCTACGGGCTTGAGCGACGGGCCAAGGCCCAGGAATTGATCGACTTCGATCGTGATATGGCGCGGCTGTTCTCCGAAAAGCCGAAGACGCCGGAGGAAGCGGACCAGTTCCAGCGCTACTTCAGGAAGCATGGCCGCTATACCGCGGGCGTGGAAACCAGGTACGACGCATCATCCATTATCCTTGATGATACCCACCAGCATCTGGCACGCGGGTTCACCATCGGTACCCGGTTTCATTCCGCCCCGGTGATCCGAGCCGCCGACGCGAAAAGCATGGAACTTGGCCATTGTCTTCTCGCCGACGGACGCTGGCGCTTGATCCTTTTCGCCCCCGACGGCGAGGCCGCGATGGAAGCCCCGCGGCACTTTTGTGATTATCTGACGAATGATCCAGTCAGTCCATTGAATGTGTTCGGCCAGGGCGGCGATCCGGACACTTTTGTAGACGTCCGAGCCGTGTTTCAGACACCACACGCCGAGTTGGACCTCGGGATGTTGCCGGCGCTGCTGCTGCCGCGAAAAGGGCCCCACGGCCTCATCGACTACGAGAAAGTGTTCTGCCCGGATCTAGCCCGCGGACCGGACATATTCGAACACCGAGGCGTGGATCGCAAAAAAGGCGCGGTGGTAATCGTGCGACCCGACCAGTACGTGGCGGGGGTACTCCCGATGGACGCCACCGATGATCTTTCGCGGTTCTTCAAACGCTTGGCTTGATACGATGGGCTCAACCGACGGGCAAAAGCGATCGATGGCGAGGTCCCACCGGCGGGCAATCACCAGAACATCATCAAAGACCACAGAACCCAAAAGGCGCGGCCCTATGACTTCGACATGGATTCAACATGTTATAGTGCGACGTACCGTTTAACATCAGTCCCTTCGTTGTCCGGCTCAAGCTGATCAAATTCCATGGCGACAGAGTGAATTACTCCGGCCAAAGCGCGGTACCGGAGTAAAACTGCGACCAGGCGAACCAAAATGCCTGATGGCTTCCGAGATCGGAGCCGTCCGCGTCCACGGCGCGAATGCCGCCCGCGTCGAGCTTGAGGCGTATGTTTTCGTATGCGATCTCTTCACCTCCCTGGAGCGCTAGGAAAGCCTTGCTCCGTTGGAACGCGACCGGCTTGCCGGACGCGGTGATAGCCCCAATGATGTCCTCGTGAACCGGAAGACGTGGATCGATATCGCCGACCGGGAAGATTGGCCCCTCGGCATCCCGTGTATTGCGAAAATCCGGATCTCGGCCAAGCGCATACCGCTCCTTTAATACCGTCGTGTCCGGATGATCGCGCTTCCATCTGCCCCAATCCGTCGTCACGACGGTTGCTTGGGCGAGACGCAGGTTCTTCTCGGCGAGTGGCCCGGTGACCGCGTGGCCCAGGAACGTATCGAACACGGAATATGTGGTGAGGTCATACATCACCTTGTTGGATCGGATCAGCAGTCCGGACGTGCGCAGGATCGGACGTTCGACGCCATCGGGTAGCCGGTCGGTGAAATACGCCTGCGCCGCGCCGCATAATGTGCAATAGGGGATCCCCAGATCCCGCCCGCCCAGCGAATCGTTGACCATCTCGCGTACTTCCATGATGCGCCGGGGATAGGCGCGAGACTCGCCGTTCACCGTGATCCCGAAGACGATATCGTCATCCCCAAGCCAGCCGGCCTCCTCCGCGCCCGTCACCTCGGGATTGTCGGCGGCGGGGATGCAGTTGCAAACATCATCGGTCTTGTCGTGTGGGCGATTATCGATCAACACCCCGCCCCAAGACACCAACCGCCAATCGATCTTTCCTTCAACAAAGATTTTGTCCCAGCCGGGGATGACACCGGTGAAAATCGCGCGCTTTATCCGCAAATAGTCCGGTGGGGCCGGGATATCCCAGGCAATGAGATGATCGGTCACGGTCCCCCACGCATTCGCCGAACGAAGATCCCTGCCCAACAGGTCGGACGCGGTCGAGGAGAGCAGGACGTTAAGGCGAGATGAAGAGGAAAACCGCATCAAGTCGCTGACAACCCAGGCAATCCGGGGGTCTTTCGATCGCGCGATTTCCTCCAAGGCATCCGCTTGCTCTGGTCCCCAAGTCGATTTGGTGACGATATCCACCAGCCCAATCTGGATGGCCGAGCGCAAAGCCATGGACAAGGGACCCTCCGGTATCGGCGGGCGTTCGCCATATTGTTGGATGACATGAGCGGACAGCGGCGCGGTGGCCTGGGCTTGCGGATTGTTGACCCCAGAAAGGGACAATGCCGCTAGAAGCAATGTAAACAAGATCAGGCGGAACCGAGATCCAAATGCGGTTGCCATTGGAGAACCTCTCGCGTGTCGGTTTCGTCATCTCGGCCGGGAGCGGGCCAAGAACCAGCCAGTATCCGTCGCGGCCCACCCTTCGGGCGACCTTAGTCGCAATCGAAAATGACGCGCGAGGATTCTATGGTCACATCCCGCCCAGCCGCCAATCACAAACGTATCAGGGCGTGGACGCATCTTTAACCGGGAGCCGAGAGGACAACCGAGACGGAAATGCCGTCGGGGAACATCGGCCCCAACGCATGACCGCCCCCATGCAATGAGCCGTTCGGTCCCGCGTTACTCGCCCTGAGCGATTGCCTGGCTCTCCGCGTAGGAGATCGCGGGATATTTGGCCGGATTGTCCGGGCCGTGACAGCTCGGGACGCATTCCATCCGATAACGCGTGTTCGCGTTGAAGAAGAACGGGATGGAATACCGGGACGTTGATCCAGTGTTGTTGTTCGCGAAATGCTTGACGCTGATGAACCGATCATTGGTCCACTGCCGCAAGAGCTCGCCCGTGTTCACGATGAACGCATTCTCGAGGACCGGAACCTTAATCCACTCCCCTCGCCGTTCGTCAAAGATCGTCAGCCCCGGTTGATCCTGCGCGAGAATAGTGCAGAAGGACGTGTCGACATGCGGGGATATCCCGAACCCTTGCGTATCCTCGCTCGACACCGGCGGATAGTGAGTCATTCGCAGCCTGTATTGTGAGGCTTCAAACCCTTCATCGAAAAAATGCGCGGGCATATCCAGCGCCGAAGCGAAAACCGGCAGCAAGCGCTTGCCCAGGGCTTCCAGTGCTTCGGCATAGGTCTCAACCTGCTCCCGGAACCCTGGCAATGCGTCGGGATCGGGCCATTGGTTGTCGGCGAACTCGATTTCATGGTCGCGCTTAATGATGAAAATCTCGTTCAGATTCGCGGTGGGACGCGCCGGCAGTTTTCGGTTTCCGACGGGCAAATACCCAGCGCCACCAATGGGCCATTCCGGCCGATCCATCCTTAGCGCTTCCTTTACCGTTTTCGGCAGAGCGTGAAAACGACGCACCATCGAGAAAGTGTCGTCGATAACCCTCGGCGAAACTTGGTGGCCGGTTATCGAGAAAAACCCAATACTCTCCGCGGCGGCTCTCAATTGCCTGGCCGCGGCATTCAGGGCATCGGTGGACCCGGTGGTGAAAAAAGCGGATAGATCAATGACCGGAATGTCGCCGTCGCGCGCTTCTTCGGGTCTGGAGGTATCCCACGTCGCGGCCTCGCTTCGCAGCTGCTCCTCCTTATCGAAAGGATTGAAAGCGTTTTCCGCTAGTCGAGCATCGGCGGCACTCATGTTCATTTCAGTTCCGCCTTCACCGTTCAAGACGCCGCGTGCGCCAGGGGCTGGCCGACTCGAATTCGATACCCTCGCCCAATTCGTCGTCCCACATGAAGTCGTTTGGCCTGGCATCCGAGCGGATTACCTTGCCCTCCGGGCCACGAGGCAGATCCAGGGTCGGGCCGAACTCAGCCTCCAACTCCGCTACCGCAGCCTGGGTGAGCTTGGTTACCGCGCAGGGCGCGAACCGGGTAGGGATCGTCCTCGGCCATCGCCTTGAACACCGCCATCGGATGCGCCATTTAGCAGCCGCTGACCAGATTGGCCCAACGCACGCCCCAGACCTTCTCGCAGGCATCGCTCAGCTTGCTGGTGCCTCGATAGGTGAAGGTCGGGAACTGTTCCGAGCCCAACTGCTTCGCCTTCTGTTCATCCGACAGCACTTCGTGCATCTCGATCTCGCTGTCCGAGCGCACCGCCGGATTGAAGGGGAGCAAATTCTCGCCGCCATCGATGTCGAGATTGCCGGTGATCGCCCGCGGCATCGCCTGCAGTCGGATCGCCGAGGTCGAGGAGACCTGCTGGTCGGTGATCGGCGACCAGGGAATCGTCGCCGGGCCGGTGGTGGCGTACATCCGGGCCGCCTTGGCGATCAGCTCGGCATCGGTGCCGGAGCGCAGCGGCAGCCAGATGTCGGCCACCTCCGCGTTCTCGCTGCGCCGCGGATCAAGCACGATCAACTTGGCGCCACGGGATTGGGCCAACCGGATTGCCTTGTACTCCATTGTCCAGCTGTGCCGGCGCGGGAATCGGTGGGACCGTTGGGGCCCGCTTCGCGGCGGGCGGATATCACGCGGTCCTCAGCCGCCGGTCGGATACCGAGGGACTGAACCGACTGGTCGGCGACATTGAGGCCGCGGGCGGAAAAGCGACGGGACGGTTACTGAACGCGGTCGAGCCCGAGGGCATCGAAGACCTGATCGCCGAGGTCGAGCAAGACATCGGCCCGATTCACACGCTGGTTTACAACATCGGTGCGCAAGTCGGTAACCGCACGCTGACCGAGACCAGTCACAAGGTTTTCGAACGCCGCTGGCGCATGTCCATTTTTGGCCTGTTTCGCGCGGCACAGGCGGTGTGCCCGTTAATGGCGGGCCGGGGCGGCGGCGCTATCCTGGTCACGGCCTCGACCGCGGCGATGCGGGGCAACCCGGGCCAGCACGCCCACGCTTCGGCGATGGCCGCCCGCCGTATGCTCTGCCAGTCCTTGAACGCGGAATTCGCCTCTCAGGGCGTGCACATCGCTCACATCATCGTTGACGGCACCGTGGATGCACCGGACACGCTTGGCAAGATGCTGGGAGCGGAACGGTTCGCGGAGCCGCGGGCGACCAAGGGCGCACACGATGGTCTGATCCTGCCTGAGCAGATTGCCGAAACCTACTGGCACCTGGCGCACCAGCATCGGTCGACCTGGACGCACGAGTTGGACGCGCGCGCATGGTCTGACCAGGCGTGGTGGAATCACCAGACGGCGACGAGCATCTGAGAGCCGGATCGGGCCCGGCACCGGATCGGCGCGCTCTAATTCGTCTTTGCAGGTCCGTTCCACGGAGCGTTTGGTACCAGACAAATTTTTGATCGTGGAGTCGAGTTTTGAGCAGCCACGCTCATATTGACTATGTTCCCAGCCCGGCATCCGCTGGGGTATTGTCATTGATGGAAACAGGCGATTGTTACTAAAGAGCGAAGCGATCACGCCCGGTCACACGCGCGGCGACCTTTGATAACCGGCTCATTCACCAACATCGACACGGGTAGCGCGCTTGATGACATCGACCAACTCCCTGATCCGCCACTCCCATTCCGCGACCGTCATCGGCACTTTCGAGGACCGGGTGCGGGCTTATCCGGACCGCCCGGCATTGCAGCGCGGCGAACTAGTCTGGAGTTTCACCGAGTTGGATCGCCGGGTGACGCGACTTGCGCATGTTCTAGGAAATCTGGGGATCGTCAGGGGCGATAGAATAGCGATCCTCTCGGAGAACCGGCCGGAATACGTTGAGGCGGTACTGGCCTGCGCAAGGGTTGGCGCCATCCTGGCTTGCCAGAATTGGCGGCTCGCGGTTCCGGAGTTACGGCACTGCATATCGATGGTGACGCCGAGCGTGATACTCGTCTCCGCGCGTCACCGCCCGAAGCTTGATGAACTGGCCCTGGACGGCGTTAGCGTCCTGGAATTCGAGAAAGACTACGAAGATCGACTTGCCGACGCGTCGACCGATCCGATCCAAGCGGATGTCGATCCAGAGGATGGACTGCTCATCCTCTACACAAGTGGCACGACGGGACTGCCCAAGGGCGCGTTGATCAGTCACCGCGCCGAGGTCGCCCGCGCCATGGCGGCTCGTTCGGATTTTCTGATTGCGCCGGGCGACACGATGGCGGTTTGGATGCCGTTGTTTCACATGGGCGGCATGGACTACGCGCTGACTATCCTGACGGGCGGAGGAAAGGTGATCGTCGAGGATGGTTATGATCCGGACCGGCTTGCGGCGATCGCGGAGCGTGAACCGCTTGGCTGGTTCATTGTGATACCGGGAATGGTCGAGAGCATGATCGAGACCTTGAAGCGCCGGAACAGCCGGCCCAAGGGTATCCGGCTCTGCGGGGCCATGGCCGATCTCGTGCCGGCCCACCAAATAGCCGAAATCACCAGGCTATTAAACGCGCCCTACGCCAATACCTTTGGCTCCACGGAAGCCGGGAGCTTGCCGGCCGACGCAAACCCAATCGCGATCGGCGCCGTCCCGGACAGTCTATCGAAACGACAGAGCCCACATTGCGAAATGCGGTTGGTCGATGAGGAAGACAACGACGTGCCGGTCGGCGTGCCGGGCGAATTGGCGATGCGCGGGCCAACACTGTTTAGCGGCTACTGGAATGACGAGGCAACCAATGCCCGCGATTTCCGAGGCGGCTGGTTCCACAACGGTGACCTTTTGGTCCGGCACGCCGATGGCGATTTCGACTTCGTCGATCGGAAGAAATACATGATCAAATCTGGCGGCGAGAACATATACCCCGCCGAAATCGAGAGAGTTCTGCTCTCGGACCCCCGCTTAACGGAGGCCGCCGTGGTGCGGCGCGCCGACGATCGGTGGGGGGAAGTGCCGATCGCGTTCGTCGCGCGATCCGACGAAACCGTCAGCGCGGACGATTTACATGCGCTTTGCCGCGCCAACCTCGCTGGGTTTAAGCAACCTAAGGACATCCGTTTTCTGGATCACGAGGCGTTTCCAAGGAATGTATCCGGGAAGGTTCTCCGCCACGACCTGGAGGCGATGTTGGATACGAATTAGGGGACGCGGCTTCGGTTGGGGAAATTCGCCACTGGCCTTCCCAATCGCCGGCAGGCATGCAGGTTGGGTTGGTCGCGAAACATTCGGCCCGTTGGAGGAGATAGCCATGAAGAACGAGTTTCAAGAAGGCAATGCGACGTCGCGTCGTGTCACGGTGGACAAGCCACGCACGATCGCCGTCGCGGGTGGCGATTTCAATGTCT
>JADHLJ010000051.1 GCA_016780745.1 Alphaproteobacteria bacterium
GGAATGATGGAAGCTGGAGCCGCCCTGGTCGGGGCCCTGATCGACGCTGGCGTGGACACCGCGTTCACGGTCCCTGGAGAGAGCTTTCTGGCGGTGCTCGAGGCGCTGCGCCTCAACCGTAATCGGGTGCGTCTGGTCTCGGTGCGCCAGGAGGGCGGCGGCACCTTGGCGGCGAACGCCTATGGCGCGATCCGCGGCAAGCCCGCCGCCGTTTTTGTCAGCCGGGGACCTGGCGTCACCAATGCCTCGATCGGTCTGCACACCGCCTATCAGGATTCGGTCCCCCTGGTGCTGTTCATGGGCCAGGTGCGAAGCCACATGATAGGACGCGAGGCATTTCAAGAGATTGACCCGCACAGCGCCTTTGCCTCGATGACCAAGGCGGTGCTGGAGCCCAAGGACGCCACTGAGATGGCACGGATGGCGCGGCGCGCGGTCGAGATCTCGGTCTCCGGTCGTCCTGGCCCGGTGGTCGTGGTGATGCCGCGTGATTTCGGGGAAGTGGATGTCGAGGCGCCGCCGGAACTTGGGCTCCTGGAACGGGCTGATGTGATCGCCGATACCGAGGTCCTGGAAGATCTGGCGCGCGCGCTGAACGCGGCGAAGCGTCCCTTGGTTGTCGCCGGAGAACTGGCGCGCGGTCCGGCGGCGCGCGATGCTCTAGGGGAATTGGTCGAGGCACTCGGCGCGCCTCTGATCTGTGGCTATCGTTGTCAGGACGTGCTGGACAATCTGCACCCCGGATATGCCGGGCATCTGGAAATCAACCCCGTGGCCTATCAGGACGCGCTGGTTCGCGAGGCGGATCTCATCTGCGTCGTCGGTAGCCGTCTGGACGGTATTACCAGCCGCGAGGAAGGCCTGATCGCCGCCGGCGCGGATTGGGCGCACATTCACCCCGATCCCGCTGTTCTGGCCCGCTTCGCCGCGCCGCGACAGATTTTAGGCGATGTCGGATCGAGCCTGAAATCGCTTGTCGAGGCCTTGAGTGAGCCATCGCCGGATCGCGTCGCCTGGCGGGATGCGGCCCACGAGACTTTTCTCGCCTTCTCGACGGTCGGCGCCTATCCGGTGCATGGCGAGGTCGACCCGTCGGTGGTCGCCGCCGAGGCGCGCGAGATGCTGCCGGACAACGCCATCGTGGTGACCGACGCCGGTAGCTCGGCGCGTTGGATGCATCGGTTCTTCCATTATCGCGAGGCCCAAACCCAAGGCGGCACGGCGTGCGGCGCGATGGGGGCGGGCGTTCCCGGTGCGATCGGGGCGATGCTCGCGACCAATGATGGTCGCCCGGTCGTGGCCTTCGCGGGCGATGGCAGCTTTCTGATGAGCGGTCAGGAATTGTCGACCGCGGCACGGGAGCGGTTGCCGATTAAGGTCGTGGTCTGTGACAACAATGTCCACGGGTCGATCCTAAAGGGGCAGCTCGACAAATATGGCGACGAGCACGCCTTCGGCACGGTGATGGACAGCCCCGATTTCGCCAAGCTCGCCGAAAGCTATGGCGCGGCGGCGTGGACGGTGAAGGCCACCGGCGAATGGCGGCCCGCTTTCGCGGCGGCGCTGGCCCATGACGGCCCGGCGCTAATCCATCTGCACATGGACCCGCGTGACATCGCGCCCTATGGGGGCGAGAAGGACGCGGTTTGACCGTTACGCGGTCATGAACTCCCGGCTGGAGCTGTTCGCGGGGCTCTCTTAGTCCGGTGCTCGCGGTCGCAGCTGGAGGCCCAGGAACGCCGTGACGATTCCAGCGGCCACCAGGACCCACCAGATCCGCTCAAACCCAACCAGTAAATCTTCGGTCGTGACGACTGATCCGAGCAGCGCGATGGTCAGGGCGACACCAAACGACCCTCCGAACTGTCGAACCGCCTGGGTGACCGCGCCGCCGACGCCGGTTCGGTTCGCGGCGAGCGCCTGGACCGACACGCTGGTGGCTTGCGGGAAGATCAACGGGATCGTGATGGCGTCCAGGAGAAGCGGTATCGCGACGGCAACCCAGTAATCCACCTCGGCGGTCAGGAAGATGACGCGATAGAGACCGCTGATCGCGAACAGCACCCCGCCGAGAATGACGAGGGGGCGTTGGCCGATCCGCCCCGCGAGCTTGCCGAAACGTGGTGCCAGCAGGGCGGCCAGGAAGGGGGCCGGGGTGACGGCAAGGCCGGCCTTCAGGATCGACCAATCCCACACGGTCACCAGAAACAGGATCAGGCCGAAGAACATTGTCGAGAACGCCATCGAGTAGACGAACATCGCGAGATTGCCCCAGCGGAAGTTTCCAACCGCGAAAAGCTCCAGATCGAGGGTGGGGGAGGCGGTTCGGCGCTGGTGCAGGATAAAGAGGCCGAGGAGGACCATGCCGGCGCCGAAGACGACCAGGGTCTGGGTGCTTGCCCATCCCACGGTGTCGGATTCAACCAGGGCATAGGATAATGATCCCGCGGCCAGTGCGATAAGCACCACGCCCAGCGGGGCGGGAAGCCGGACCGATGGGTCTTTCGATTCCCGCAGGAACCGAGCGCCCGCGACCAGCGTGATTACGCCGACCGGAAGATTGAGATAGAACGCCCAACGCCAGCCGAAGCTATCAACCACGAACGCGCCGAGCGATGGCCCCAGCGCGGCGGACATCGCCCCGATCGCTCCCCAGATGGCGACGACCTGCGGGATCTTCTCGCGAGGGAAAGCCGCCATGACGAGAGCCAGGGTCGCGGGGATCAGGACCGCCGCGCCAATGCCTTGAAGAACGCGGGCGCCGATCAGGATTTCCACACTCGGCGCCAGGGCGCACCCAAGGGATGCCACTGTAAAAATGGCTGAACCGATTAGAAACGCGTGCCGGTGCCCAAGACGGTCCGCGAGCTTGCCCGCCGGGACCAGCAGCGCCGCGAAGATGATGGTATAGGCGTTCAAAACCCAGGAGAGGGTCGAGGGTGGCGAGTCACCAAAACTGTTGGTGATATCGGGGAAGGCGACGAAGAGGATCGTGGTGTCCAGATAGGTCACCATGGCCGCAAGCCCGGCGATGGCGAGGGCGAGGCGGCCATACCGATCGGTGGATTGTGTTTCCGTTGCCATGCCCGTGCCGCCCCAGCTCATACTCAAAATATCCGCGCGTTGACGCTAGTTTGACCGTATGGCGCGCGGTAAAGGGATCGAAAAGTCAGGCGACTGGCTTTCGATCGTGCTGACGATTGCCGTTGGCGTGACGGGCGGGTTCCACCGTGGAGGTGCCGAGGCGGTGGAATTGGTGAGTATGTGACAAGCCGGGATGCGTCACATTACACTAATGCCGGTAAGTCGCGACCGGTCCTTGAGGCGATGTGATCGGCGCGAGGGTTGGAGAGGCGCCATGGATTTGGTTGAAGGCCATTACCCGATCGAAGCGCCGGCCGGCGTGCCGGAATGGGATGTCGATCCCTTCGCCCCGGAAATCCTCACCGACCCCATCGATTACTATACGGAACTCCGCGCCAAAGGGCCGTTCGCCTATATCCCGAAATATTCCATGCTCGCTTGTGGCCGTTACGACGAGGCCAAGGAGGTTTTTTCGGATCACGAGCGCTTCGTGTCGGGCCGCGGTGTCGGCCTGCAGGATTTCAAGCTGGAGCAACCCTGGCGCCCGCCATCCATCGTCCTGGAGGTCGATCCGCCCTATCACACCCAAAACCGGCGTGTCTTGGCTCGGGTCATGGCCACCAAGGCGGTTCAGCGGCTGAAGGAAGCGTTTCGGATTGCCGCGGACGACTTGATCGACGCGTTGCTTGAGCGCGGATCCTTCGAGGGGGTCGGCGATCTCGCCGAGGCTTTTCCGGTGAACGTGTTCTCCAAGGCGGTTGGTCTGGCTGATGCCGACCGCTGCAAGCTCGTCGACTACGGCGCGATGGTCTTCAACGGCATCGGACCGGATAACGCGATACGCCAGGCTTCCATGGCCAAGGTGCCGACGATCGTACCGTGGATCACCGAACAATGCCGCCGCGAGAACCTTTCCGACGACGGCATTGGCGCGGAGATCTACGCCGCCGCCGATACTGGTGAGATCACCGAGGACGAGGCGGGCATGCTCATCCGCTCGTTGCTGTCGGCGGGCATCGACACGACGGTCACCGGCCTCGGCAGTGCGTTGTGGTGCTTCGCGAACAATCCGGGCGAGTTGGAACGCCTAAAGGTGGACCCGAAACTGGCGCGGCCGGCTTTCGAGGAAACCTTGCGCTTCACCTCGCCGATCCACTCGTTTTGCCGCACGGCGGGCGTCGATACCGAGGTCGGTGGTGTGTCGATCGTCGAGGGAACCAAGATCCTCTGCGTGCTGGGTGCCGCCAATCTCGACGAGAGTCATTGGACGGACGCGGGCAAGTTTGACATCCAGCGCCGCACCCTAGGCCATCTCGCGTTCGGGATCGGCATTCACGGTTGCGTCGGCCAGAACCTGGCCCGCGCCGAGGGAGAGGCCGTGCTCGGCGCGATCGCTCGGAAAGTGGGGCGCATCGAACTTGACGGGGAGCCGGTCTGGCGCCCCAACAACTCGATCCGCGCCCTCGACCGCCTGCCGCTGCGGTTTCACACCGCCTGAGGCCCGCCGGTTCGGTCCACTACCAGAGCGGTTTGCCGTCGGTGGTGGAGACATGGGCGAAGACGACTTTCCAGCCCTCGCCGGGAATGCGGGCCCAAGTTTGTGACTGACGACCGGTCAAGTCCTTGCCACGGACCTTGAACTCCAGACTGACGCTGGCGAAGTCACGGCCGAGGGTCAGGATATCCAGGCGCAACCGTTCTTCCTTGATGCCGGGGCCGGGCTTGCGCGCGACCCGGAAAGCGTGGATCTGATCGAAGCCGTAGCCCGCCTCGTTCATCGCCAGACGGATGGTCAGCGGGCTGTTCCAGAACGTGTCGTCGAGCACATCGACATCCTTGTCGATCAGGGCCTGCTCATAGGCTTCGAACTTCTCGCGAACTTCCTCGACGATTTCCGGGATGTTTGGCGTCATGTCCGTCACGGTGGAACCTCGCGATATTGATGTTTGGGAGGGCTCTGTTTCTTAGCTCAGGGCCTGGTCGAGATCGGCGATGATATCCTCGACGGTCTCCAGGCCGATGGACAGGCGGATCACGTCGTCCCCGGCGCCGGCGGATTGGCGTTGCTCGTCGGTGAGCTGGCGATGGGTCGTCGAGGCCGGGTGCAGGATCAGCGAGCGGGTATCACCGATATTCGCGAGATGGCTCAGCAACTCACAGCTCTGCACGCATTTCACGCCCGCCTCGAAGCCGCCCTTGACGCCAAAGGTAAAGACCGAGCCCGCGCCCTTGGGCAGGTATTTTCGGGCAAGGCCATGATACGGCGAGGCGGGAAGGCCGGCATAGGATACCCAGGATACCTTGGGGTGGCCGTCCAGGAACTCCGCGACCTTCTTGGCGTTCTCCACATGGCGCTGCATGCGCAAGCCCAAGGTCTCGGTGCCCATGATCGTCAGATACGCATTCATCGGCGCCATGGTCGGGCCGAGATCCCTGAGGCCCACGGAATGGCCGTAGGTGGTATAGGCGAGGTCGCCGAAGGTCTCGAAGAAGGTGAGCCCGTGATAGGCCGGCTCCGGCTTTGAGAGGGCCGGGAACTTGTCGTTCTGGAACCAGTCGAAAGTCCCGGAATCAACAATCGCGCCGCCCATGGCGTTGCCGTGCCCGGACAGGAACTTGGTCGTCGAATGAATGACGATATCGGCGCCATGCTTGAAGGGTTGGCAGAGATAGGGCGTGGCCATGGTGTTGTCGATGATCAGCGGAACACCGACCTCGGCGGCGATCTCCTTCAGGGCCTCGATATCGGTGATCACCCCGCCGGGATTGGCCAGGGACTCCGCATAAAGCGCTTTTACGCCAGGCGCCGACGCCGCCTCGCGCACCACCGCCATGTCGTCCATATCGACGAAGTCGCAATGCCAGTCGAACTTCTTAAAGGTCTTGCCGAATTGCGTGATCGAGCCGCCATAGAGCTTGGTGGAGGCGATGATCTTATCGCCGGGCTCCATGAGCGGCAGCAGCGCGACCAGCTGCGCCGAATGGCCCGACGCGGTGCAGGTCGTCCCGCGTCCGCCCTCGAGGCTGGCGATCCGTTCCTCCAGCACCGAGGTGGTGGGGTTGGAGAGTCGCCCGTAAATGTTACCGAAAGTCTGCAAGTTGAACAGCGAGGCCGCGTGGTCGACATCGTCAAAGACGTAGGCGGTGGTCTGAAAGATCGGTGTCGATCGGGCCCCGGTGGTCGGGTCCGGCGCCGCGCCGGCATGGATCGCGCGGGTCTCGAAACCGGCTTGGGTCGGAGCGCGAGATCGCGTCACCGCACCCGGGTCGTTGGCCGGGGTCTCGGCTTGACCCACGGGACGGCGCTTGGAGGAAATGACATGGGAGTTGAAGCCGTGCCAGGACAGCTCACCGAAAAGCCGCGAGAACTCGATCTTCGGACACCGATTCATCACCACGCGCAAGCCTTGCGCCTCGGCTCGGTCGGCCGCCGCGTCATTGCGCACGCCAAGCTGAAGCCACACCACCTTGGCGCCATGCTCAATCGCGGCATCGGTGATCCCGCCCGCCGCCTCGGAATTGCGGAAGATGTCGACCATGTCGACGGTCTCGGGCAGTTCCTCCAGGCTGGCATAGACAAGCTCGCCCAGGATCGTGGTTCCGGGAACCCCGGGATTGACCGGATAGACCTTGTATCCCTTGGCCTGGAGATACTTCATGGCGAAGTTCGAGGGCCGGTTCCAATTCGGGCTCGCGCCGACCATGGCGATGGTCCGCACGTCCGCGAGAATCGTCTTGATATAGCTGTCGGGATAGGCGTCGTGATCGACCGCCGGCGCCGGGGGCGCGCTGTTCATGATTACCTACCTTTCCAAACCGGCGGGCGTTTGTCGATGAAGGCGTTCATGCCCTCGGCGGCATCCTCGAAGAACATGTTCTCTGTCATGACGGCGCTGGTATAGGCATAGGCGTCCTCAAGCGGCATCTCCAACTGGCGGTAGAAGGCCTGTTTGCCGATCTTCACCACGGCGGGGGACTTCGAGACAATCTTCGCCGCCAGCTCGGCGACGGCGGCCTCGAGTTCATCCGCCGGCACCGCCCTGTTGATCAGCCCTTGCTCCAACGCTCCCTCGGTGTCCAGCATCTCGCCGGTCAACAGCATCTCCATCATCTTCTTGCGCTGGACCTTGCGCGAGACGGCGACCATGGGGGTCGAGCAAAACAGCCCGATATTCACGCCGGGCGTGCCGAAGCGGGCGCTCTCGTCGGCGATCGCAAGGTCACAGGTTGCCAGCAGCTGCAGCCCAGCGGCCGTGGCGATCCCGTGCACGCAGCCGATCACCGGCTGGGGAAGCTTGGTGATCGTCACCATCATCTTGGAGCAGGCGGCGAATACGGTTTTGTAATAAGGCTCGCTCTTGTTGGCGCGCATCTGACGCAAGTCGTGGCCGGCGCAGAAGCCCTTGCCGGCGCCGCGCAATACCACGACCTTGACCGAACGGTCCTCGGCGATCGCGTCGAAGGTTTCCTGCAACGCGGTGATCAGGTCCAGGGACAATGCGTTATAGGCGTCGGGCCGGTTCAGGGTCAGCCAGGCGACACCGTCACGGTCGTCACGGATCAGCATGGCGTCTTCGGTGGTTTCGGCGGCGAGTGACATGTGTCTTTCTCCCGGGTTTCGCGCCCTATCACTATCGTTTTCGGTTGGTGGAAGGCAAGGCTCAGCGCGCGCCGAGCAGGTGCAGCACTATACCGATGGTTAGGACCGAGAACAGTGTCGAGACGAGCATTGTCGCCGCCGCGTGGTTGGCTCCGGCGTCATAGCGGGTGGCGACCATGTAGACATTGACGCCCGCGGGCGCCGCCGCCGCGAGGATTGCGATGTCCCGCCAAAGCGGCTCGACGACGAAGACATGGGTCGACAGGAGCCAGACGACGGCGGGATGCAGCACGAGCTTAATTGTCGAGGCCATGCCGATCTCGCCCACCGCGCCGGCGATCCGATAGCTGGCCAGCGATACCCCCATCGAGAACACCGCGCAGGGCAGGGCCGCCTGGCCGAGCGACATCGCCAGCACGTCGACGACATGGGGAAGCTTCCAGCCACAAAGGTTCCAGATCACGCCCAGGATCAGGGCCATGACGATGGGATTTATCACCAGGCTTTTGGCGAGATTGCGCGGCAGGGCTCGGATGTTCTCGCCGCCGCCGTGGCGTCCCTCGATCAACAGGGTCGTGGTCATGACCATGATCGGCGCGTTGATCGCCAGCAATAGAAAGATCGGAAAGGTCGCGACATCGCCAAAGGTGGTGAGCACCAGGGGAATGGCCAAAAGCATGAGATTGGAGACGCCGCTGGTCGCGCCGGTGATCACGGCGGCGGCGAAATCCCGGCGAAACAACGCCTTGCTCAGCAGCCCGCCGAGGAGGCAGGCGACGCCACCCCCGCCGAAATAGGATGCGAGGAACGACCACTCGATCGGGTCCGGCAGGGTCTGCGTGACCATCGAGCGGAACAGCAGCGGCGGGATCGCGAAATTAAAGACGAAATACGCCAACCCCTTGCCCGCGGCCTCCGGAAAGAAGCCGGCGCGCGCGGCGACATAGCCGATCAGGACGATCCCGAAGACCGGAAGGATAATGTCGACAATAATATCCATGGCCGCGGACATGACCTGGATTTAGCGGTGGGATCAAGGGGCGGCGTGTAATCATCCAGCCGCGGATGAAACAAGAGCCTCGGGCTTGAAGCGCCTGGCGTATAGGCGATGCGCGTCGGTTGGATCGATCGCCTGGATCAGCAGCCCCGGTTCGCCGTAAGGCAGATGCGCGATACAGTCGCCATCCGGCCCGATTAACGCGGTGGCGGCTTCCTGGAAGGCGAGGGCGCCGTTCACGCTGGCCATGAAAACGCCGTTCTCGATACTTCGGCAGACCATCGCCTTTTCGTAATAGGGCGAGTCCTGGGCGCCCCATTGTTGGACGGCGTGGCCTCGGGTCGCGCCTCCGGTAAGTGTCGGGTGAAAGACGATCGGCGCCCCATGCGTGGCGGCCCAGCGCACGGTCTCGGGATAGCGCCAACCCTCGTGGCAGATCACGACGCCAAACGGCACGCCCTTGACCTCGAACAGCTGCCGTCCAGATCCCGGAACGTAGAAAGGATCTTCCTCGGGCGCGATCTGGTTCTTGGTCTGATGGCCGAGAAGCGCGCCGGAGTCGGAGAACACGAAGGCGGTGTTCAGAACCCCATCGGGGCTATCCAGTTCCATCGGCATGATGACGTGGATGCGATGCCGGCCGGCCATCTCGGCAACCAGCTCGCGCGCTTCCCGAAGCTTTCGTGGGTCATGGGCCTCGACGTCGAAATCCATGCCGCGCAGCCCGGGAAGAAAGGTCTCCGGAAAGCATATGATATCGGCGGCCCCGCGCGCCGCCTCGGCGATGAACCGCTCCGCCCAGGGAAGGCCGTCCTCGATCCGACCCACCGCCGGTGGCTGCGCGAGCGCGATTGTCAGCATGACGGGGCCTTCTCCGTGTTAGGTGGAAAAAACCTAGAGCGCGTCCTCGCCGGCTTCCCCGGTACGGATACGCACGGCGCGCGAAACGTCTAGCACGAAGATCTTGCCGTCGCCAATACGGCCGGTTTGGGCGGCGTTCTGGATCGCCTCGACGGCGCGGTCCTCGTCATCGTCGCTGACCACGACCTCGATCTTCACCTTGGGCACGAAATGCACCTCGTATTCGGCGCCCCGGTAGATCTCCTTGTGGCCACCCTGACGTCCATAGCCTTGGACCTCGCCGGCGGTCATGCCGTGGACGCCGACGCTGGCCAGCGCCTCGCGCACGGTGTCCAGGCGGTGGGGTTGCAGAATCGCAACGATCATCTTCATCGCATCCTCCTTGGGGCCCGGTCGGCCCATTCGACTGGTTCAGAACGTGAAGCGGGGACCGGTGGCCAGATGCCGGCCGGTCCCCGTTTCATCCTAGGTCAGATCGTACCCTCTTTCGCCATGAGCGCTAATATCGAGGCCGTCGATCTCTTCCTCCTCGCTTACGCGGAGGCCGACGGTGACCGCGACGATCTTGGCGATGATCCAGGTGGCGACCGCGGACAAGACCGCCACGGCGACAACCCCGATGACTTGGACGACAAACTGATCGCCCATGGAAACGCCCTCGGGAAGGCCGAGACCGCCAAGGCTTTCGACCGCGAAGACCGCCGCCAGAAGCGTGCCGATGATGCCGCCGACGCCATGGACGGCGAACACATCGAGGGAGTCATCAATGTTGAAGCGTTGCTTGATCAGACCCGTGCACCACTGGCAGATCACACCGGCGAGCAGGCCGATCACCACCGCGCCCAGCGGGCCGACAAAGCCCGAGGCCGGTGTGATGGCAGCGAGACCCGCGATGGTTCCGGTGACGATGCCGATGACGCTGGGCTTGCCGAAACGGACCCACTCGATCCCCGCCCAAACCATCGAGGCAACCGCCGCCGAGATGTGGGTGACCACCATCGCCATGCCGGCCGAGCCGTCGGCGGCGAGCGCGCTGCCGGCGTTAAAGCCGAACCAGCCGACCCAGAGCATGCAGGCGCCCATCACGGTCAGGCCGGGGTTGTGCGGCGGGCGAATTTCCCGGGGGAAGCCGCGGCGCGGGCCCAGCACGATGACCAGGACCAGGGCCGATACACCGGCTGTCGTGTGCACCACGATGCCACCGGCGAAATCCATCACGCCCATATCCGCGAGCCAGCCGCCGCCCCAGACCCAGTGACAGGCCGGCGCGTAGACGAGGATCAACCAAAGCAGCGTGAACATCAGAACCCCGGAGAACCGCATCCGCTCGGGGAAGGCGCCAACAATCAGCGCCGGCGTGATGATCGCGAAGGTCATCTGGAACATGAAGAACACGGTCTCGGGAATGGTGCCGGACAGGGTGTCGGGGCCAATACCGGCGAGGAACGCCTTGCCGGTGCCGCCGATATAGGCGTTCATGCCGCCGCCATCACCGAACGCGAGGCTGTAAACGATGATCAGCCAGGCGATCGAGGCGAGGCAGGCCACCGCGACACAGTGCATGAGCACGGAGAGCACGTTCCGCGAACGCACCAGACCGGCATAGAAAAGCGCCAATCCAGGCAAGGTCATGAACAGAACCAAGGCGGTCGCCGTCAGGATCCAGGCGGTGTCGGCGCCGCTAAACGCGTCGGCGGCCATGGCTTGGCCGCTTGCCGTCAAGGTGATGAGAAGCGCGGGAATGGCGGCGACCCAATGGGCTAATCGGCAGAACTGCATGTCGTCCCCCATGCAACAAAATTGAAATCGAGGCGACCATACAATTGATTGCCTGTTTTGCAAGCATCGAATTTAGTGTGCCTAAAATTTAATCAATAATGACATCGGTGCGCGACTCGGGTATGATGAGGGCATGGATTGGGATCTCATCATTTTCGACTGCGACGGCGTGCTGGTGAACAGCGAGCCGATCGGTAACCGCCTTATCGCCGAAGCCTTGACCGACGCCGGATTGCCGATGTCATCGGACGGCGCGCTGTACGAGTTTCTCGGCGGCAAGCTGACCTTGATCAAGCTCGGCGCCGAGGAAAAGCTGGGCCGCAAACTGCCCGACGACTGGGTAGACAAGATCTACGAGAAACAGTTCGCGGCGTTCCAGACCGAACTTGAGAAGATCCCCGGCATCGACGGGGTTCTCGACGCGATCGAGGCGGCTGAAGTGCCGATGTGCGTCGGCTCCAACGGCCCGCCGAACAAGATGGAAGTCTCGCTCGGCATTACCGGGCTCTATCCGCGTTTCGATGGCCGGATCTATTCCGCGGATCATGTGGGCGTCGCCAAGCCCGCGCCGGATCTCTATCTCCATTGCGCCAAGATGATGGGCGCCGAGCCGTCCCGCTGCGCGGTCATCGAGGACAGCCCACGCGGTGCCACCGCCGGGGTCGCGGCGGGGATGACGGTATTCGGCTTTGGCGCGGATTCGGACGTGGACAAGCTTCGCGCCGTGGGATGCGCCGAGGTGTTCATGGAGATGCCGGAATTAGTGGGGTTGTTGAAGCGGAGCTAGCCGAGCGCGTCATGAAGAACCTGGTGATGGGATTGTTGGTTGCCGCTGGTCTCGTGATTTCCGTCCCCTCGATGTCCGTGTCCCTGGGAGCCGAGTTGATCGTGCTCGCGGCGCCGGAAGACGGCGATCCGTACTATACCGACGTTCTGGACGACATCTTCGACTTTCACATCGCATTCGCGCGGCGGATCGAGGAACACGGTGACCGGGTACTGGTTCTGACCGGACCGGACGCCTACGGCGATTATGTCGAGGCCCTGGGCGAGGATCGGGTCGCGATCGCGCCGATGCTGGATATCTGGATGCGGGACTTCTCGCCTTCGGTTGCGACAAGTCCGACGCTGTTTCGTTACACGGCCGCCGGCCAGGGAGGAGACCAGCTTGCGTCCGACGAGGTGGCCGGGGTCCTCGCTGGACTCATGGCGGAGGCGGGCCTTACCTTCGGGCAAACCGATTTGCTGAACGATGGTGGGAACATCGTCGATGACGATGCCGGCAATTTGGTGATTAGCCGAAAATTCCCGCGCGACAACGGACTATCCGAGCAAGAGGCGCGCCGGAAACTCACATCATCGGGGGACATCCGCAACGTCGCCTTCATCGAAGCGGATGAACAGGGCGGGCTGGAGCATGCCGACGGTGTTGTCAGCTTTGTCGATACCAACACGCTGATCATCAACACCTATCCGGAAGACCCGGACTATGCGCGGGCGTTGAAGGATGATCTGCGACGCGGCCTGCCGGGCGTGAAAATCCACGAAGTCGTCACGCCCTATGACGGGAGCGCCATTTACGACGAGCGGTTTGGATCGGCCTGTGGCCTTTACACCAACGCGCTGGTGACGCATGAGCGGGTCTATCTTCCACAATTTGGCATCAAGGAAGACGCGATCGCGCTGAGGCAGGTCCAAGCGGCCACCATGCGCAAGGTCGTGCCCGTGCCGACCGGTGGCATCTGTCATATGGGCGGCGGTGTGCGCTGCATGTCCTGGCAGGTGCGAGGCGAGAACGCCGCGCGGCTGCTGGAATATGTGGCGCGGTAGGGGCGCTCAGTTTTTCTGAATTGGATAAGCCTGAACACGGGAGAAATATCTCACAACATTGAGAACCGTGTTTCCGGGGGCCGGCCATTCCGCCGAGTTGTCGCGAGAAAATCGAGGGCCACGCCATTCGTGATATACTCTCACTATCGTATCTTTTACTCGAAATATTTTCATTACCGTGATTTGGCCCACATCCGCACCATAGTATTTTGAAAGATGCGCTGGAGGGTTGGGGGCACTTTCACAGAGCAGAATAAAGGTAAAAATGTTGTTTGTTTTTTCTAGTCTTTTGAACCCGATGTTGTCTTTTCCGCACATTTGAAAATATGGTTGGATCGCTGCGTTCGCGATGTTTTCAAATGGCACATTAGGATTGGGCTGTTTGCCGATGTAAGCCCCTGATACGGCGTGTATTTCCTTCCAATCGTCGAAGGTGTGGCCTTTGGGTATTAACTCGAACGTAAACGATGGCCCGGATTGCTTTTTGTGTGTTTCAAACTGATCGGCAACGCTTTTTCCTGGTTTTATCCAGTGTGCAAGGGGGAAAATCACCTCGGCTTCAAACACATTTATTTTGTTCAAGGCGTTTTTTATCTCGGAATCGGTTGTTTGCCCCCATCCGTCAGGTGTAAAAACAAGTAATGTTAGTATGGTGGAAATTTTATATATCAGTGTCCTTTTAAATGTGGTCATTATGTTCATGGCCATGCCAATTTTTACGATTCTTACATGATATTGCCTAATTGTATTCTTTTGTTGATGGGCGTCAAGGAACAATCACCCCCTTGCCCGTCGTTTGTGTATCGAACTTCCGGTACGCCTCCTCGGCCTGGTCCAGGGTCCAGCGGTCGGTGAACAGGGCTTCGACGTCGATGTTGTTGTCGGCGACGAACTCGGCGCAGTCGGATTGGCCTTGGGTCGAGAAGGTCCAGGAGCCGACGAGCGTCACCTGACGGCGCAGCATGTCGGGGCTGACATCGATCATCACGTTGCCGCGCTCGCCCACATAGCAGGCCGTGCCCCAGGAGCGCACGGCTTGCACCGCCGCCTGACGGGCCGAGGCCGCCGAGGAGGCCTCCAGGGTCTTGTGCGCGCCCTCGCCATGGGTGAGATCGCGGATCGCGGTGACCGGGTCGTTGGATCCGGCGTTGATGGTCTCCGCCGCGCCGAACTTGCGGGCCATCTCTAGGCGTTCCTCGGAGATGTCGAGCGCGATCACCCGGGCGCCCATGGCGGTGGCGAGCTGGGTCGCGGACAGGCCGACCGGGCCCTGGCCGAAGATCGCGATGGTCTCGCCGCCCTGAAGCTGAACCCGGCGAAGCGCGCCATAGGCGGTCCCGGTCCCGCAGGAGATCGCCGCGCCGGTGGTGAAGGAAAGCTGGTCCGGCAGGGGCACCAGGGTGGAAACCGGAACCTTCATGTATTTGGCGTGCGCGCCATGGCCGCTGGAGCCGAAGACGGTGGTCCCGTCCAGGCACATCTGCTGCCAGCCGCCCTTGCAATGCTTACAGCTGCCGCAGCCTTCGTAGTGGTGATCCATCACCCGCTGGCCGATCCTGGCCTCGGCCTCGGTGACGGCGGAGCCGACCTCGGCGACGATGCCGCAGGGCTCATGCCCGGCGATCATCGGTGTGTCCGCCATCTTGAAACCGGAGGTCGAGTTTCCGGGGTTGAAGGTCTCGCGGTACCGGTGCAAGTCGCTGCCGCACATGCCCGAGGCCTTGATCTCGAGAATCACCTCCCGGGGGCCGGGGGTCGGATCGGGAAAGTCCCGGATCTCCAATTTACGGTCGCCTAGAAAAACCACACCCTGCATCACGCCCTCCCGAACTTGGCTCTTGGTCGGGGTGATCATGAATCCGGAGGGCGGGACTTGCAACCGGAGAGGGCTAGGCCTGGGCCAGAACCGCGTCGGCCATCTCACCCATGCTGAAATACAGGAAGTCCGTGGTCGGCCGGTTGGCCACCTCGGCGGTCGCGCCCCAATTGCCACCTTCGGACAGGCGCTGGCGATCGATCCATGCCATCGCCAGACCATGGGCCGCCGCCTGGACGTGATCGTGGTGCATGGATTGCGCGGTATGCAGAATACCCTCGGGCTGGACCCCATGCTCGGAGGCCAGGCGCTCCAGCATATAGGAGAAGTTGCGCGGATTGGGCTTGTAGGAGCCCACGTCCTCGGCGGTGTAGATTGCGTCGAACTCCACGCCTAGCTTGCGGTTGGACGCCGCGAACCCGTCGCGGTTGACGTTGGAGAGGATCACCAGTTTGAAATGCTTCTTCAGAATCCGGAGCGCGTCGGCGCTGTCGGGAAAGGCCGGCCAATGTGGCACCGACGCGCCAAAACCCTGATCGAGTTCCGACGTGGTTTTTAGATCAAATTCCCCCGCAAGCGCTCGGTGAACATGGGTCAACAGCTCCGGGTAGATCATGTCAGGCGTCGCGGCTTCCTGGGCGGTCTCGGCGACGGCAAAGGCCCGCAGGAAGGTCTCGCGGGTGATGTCATCGCGCCCGCTCATCGCGATCATCGGCTGGCCGGCGTCCCAGATCCCGCTCTCCCAGTCGATCAGCGTGCCGTAACAATCGAAGACGAGGGCTTGGTGGTCGAGGAGGGGCTTCGTCATCGGGGAACTCGCGTTTGGATTTCGGGGACGGGCACTATCTCGGGTCAGATGCCGAATTTTCAACCCCGGGTCAATCCGTGCGAGCGCGGTCTAGGCCAATCGCGGTCGTTTCGCGAAAAACGCCAGCGGCATCACCAGGATCGCGGCGGCGGCATAGGCGTAGTAGCCGTTGGTATAGCCGACCAGGGAGGCCTGTCGTCCGACCTCGCCGGCCAGCACCATCAGGCCGCCTTGGCTCGACATGGAATACTCTCCCATCACCGACCCGAAGACCAAGGCCTCGTTGAACGGGCTGAGAGCCTCCACGAGCTCGGAATAGGTGGCCCGGCCGCTGCGCACAACCAGGGTCGCGGTCAGCGCGATATGCACGCTGGAGCCAATGTTGCGCAGCAGGTGAAAGACCGAGGCCGCCTCGGGAACGTCGCGCTGGTTCAGGGTCGCGAAGGTCACGAGAAAGATCGGCGACCACATCATGCCGACGCCGAAACCCTGCAGCATCGTGGTCCAGGTGACCGCGAAAAGGGTCATGTTGACGTCGAATTGCGACATCGCCAGCCCGGCGAGGCCCTGGATCACAAAGCCGATGAACAGGACCTTGCGGGGGTCGATGTTCCTGAGCAAGAACAACAACACGACGGATCCGCTCAACAGCCCGATGCCGCGGGTGGCCTGAATAATGCCGATCAGCGAGTCCGGATAGCCGCGCAGGCTTTGCAACATCGTCGGTTGCAGCACCAGCGTGGTGAAGTAGAGCATTCCGAAGGTGAAGCCGATGATGATACCCACGGCATAGTTTCGGTCGAGCAACAGCTTTAGCCGAAGGAAGGGGCGGTCCGTCGTGCTGACATGGGCGATGAACAGATAGAACGCCACGACCGCGATCACGGCCTCGGCGATGATCTCGGGCGTGTCGAACCAGTCCTGGCGCTGGCCCCGGTCGAGCATGATCTGCAAGGCCGATACCGCGACCGCGAGGAAGATGAAGCCGAACCAGTCGAAGCGGCCGGCGGTCGGGGCCTCGTCGGACTTTTCGATGAAGGTCCAGATCAACAGATAGCAGGCGATCG
>JADHLJ010000052.1 GCA_016780745.1 Alphaproteobacteria bacterium
TACCATTCATGTGGAATGCGAGGTGGTCGAGGCACGCCTGACCCGCCAGCCGGGCCGGGGACTCGTGCGGACCCGCAACCGGATCATGAACCAGCGCGGCGAATGCGTTATCACCTACACGCCGCTCCGCATGGTCAAGCGCTCCTAGCGGATCAATAAGAATTGGCGGCATTTATGCACGTTCGCGGGCGGCTTGCATCGTGGCGGGGCGCGGTTGGCGGTGAAAATCGTATCGGTGATGTCATGGCCGCGACGCCTAGCGTCTCTCGGGCTCGACGGTGTCCGGTAGGCTGGCGGCGATGACATCGGCGAGGCGGTCGATCAGGGCCATCCGCGAGAAACTATGGCGAAAGGCCAGGCGAACCTGGCGCCGCGCCGCGCCAGAGGCCTCGCGGCGCACCAGGATACCGGCATCGGTCACCCACGGCCCCGCGAGGCTCATCGCCGGTACCAGCGTGATCCCAAAACCGCCGCCCACCAGCGCCAGTATGGTTGTCAGGCTGGTCTCCTCGGTGTTGACGACAGCGGGATCGTTGCGGATTGACGGATAGAACGAGAGCACCTGATCGCGAAGGCAATGCCCCTGGGATAGCAACAGCAGCCGCTCTTCCCTGAGATCGGCCAGGTCTATTTCTTCCCGCGCGCCAAGACGGTGCCCCCGGGGTAGGGCGACCCAAAACGGCTCGTCATAGAGCGGGATTGATGTCAGTCTCGGCCCCTCCGGTTCGCTTGCGATGATCGCCGCGTCCAGCTCGCCGGCGGATAGCCGCGCCTCCAAATCATGGGTGAAACGCTCGGAAACGCTAAGCTCAAGCGCCGGCACCGCCCGGGCGAGGGCGGGGATCAGGCTCGGCATAAGATAAGGCGCGATGGTCGGAATGACGCCAAGGCGAAACGGGCCGGATAGGGGGTTCCTCATCGCCGCCGCGACCTCCTCGATCTCGCTCGCCGCCGCGAGCGAGGCTTTCGCGCGCTCAATGATCGCCGCGCCCGCCGAGGTCACGGCAACCATGCGCTTGGTACGCTCGAAGATCGCGACGCCGAGATGCTCTTCCAGTTTGCGGATCTGACCGCTAAGGGTCGGCTGGCTGACATGGCAAGCGGCGGCCGCCTTGCCGAAATGGCCGAGTTCGGCGACCGCGACGATGTATTCGAAATCGCGAAGATTCATGATCGATCGTCCAAATCGATTATTAATTAAAGTTTAAACGATTTCAGCTTTCAGGAAAAGATCTCCACGTTCTCCTCAAGCGCCGCCGTGGGGCGGACCGATGGCTCGCATGAGGGTAATGGAGGAAAAGCGATATGAATGAGATGACGTCAAGCAACGCTGGTGGATGCCCGTTCTCGGGCTGCGGCAATCAGGCCTCGCGCGGGGCCAAGAACCGGGACTGGTGGCCGAACCGTTTGCGGCTGAACATTCTGCGCCAGCATTCGTCCCTTGTGGACCCGCTGGGAGGCGATTTCGACTACGCCGCCGCCTTCACCTCGCTCGATCTGGACGCGGTGAAGCAGGATATCACCGCTGTTATGACCACCTCGCAAGACTGGTGGCCGGCGGATTACGGCCATTACGGCCCGCTCTTCATCCGCATGGCCTGGCACAGCGCCGGAACCTATCGGATCGCGGATGGCCGGGGCGGGGCCGGAACCGGCAACCAGCGCTTCGCGCCGCTTAACAGCTGGCCCGATAACGGCAATCTGGATAAGGCGCGGATGCTGCTCTGGCCGGTAAAGCAAAAATACGGGAACAAGCTGTCCTGGGCGGACCTGATGATCCTGGCCGGGAATTGCGCGTTGGAATCGATGGGCTTCAAGACCTTTGGTTTCGCCGGTGGCCGCGCCGATATCTGGCAGCCCGAGGAAGATATCTACTGGGGAGACGAGACCGACTGGCTCGGTGATAGCCGATATAGCGGCGATCGTGAACTCGCCGGGCCGCTCGCCGCGGTCCAGATGGGGCTGATCTACGTCAATCCCGAAGGCCCCAATGGCGAGCCCGACCCGGTGGCGTCGGGTCGCGATATCCGCGAGACCTTCGCGCGCATGGCGATGAATGACGAGGAGACCGTCGCCCTGGTCGCCGGTGGTCACACCTTCGGCAAGGCCCATGGCGCCGGCGACGCCGCCCATGTTGGCCCGGAGCCCGAGGCCGCCCCGATCGAGGCGCAAGGCCTCGGCTGGCAAAGCACCCATGCCTCGGGCAAGGGCGTCGACGCGATCACCAGCGGTATCGAGGGCGCTTGGACCCCAACTCCAACCCAATGGGACATGAGCTATTTCGATGTCCTGTTCGGCTATGAGTGGGAGCTGACCAAAAGCCCCGCCGGCGCGCATCAGTGGCAAGCCAAGGGTCTGGCGGAAGAAGACCATGCGCCCGAGGTCGACGGTTCCGGCAAGCGGGTCGGGATCATGATGACCACCGCCGATATGGCGATGCGCATGGACCCGGCTTACGAGAAGATCTCGCGACGGTTCCACGCCGACCCCGAGGTTTTCGCCGATGCCTTCGCGCGGGCCTGGTTCAAGCTGACCCACCGGGACATGGGGCCGCGGGCCCGCTATCTCGGCAAGGATGCGCCGACGGAGGAAATGATCTGGCAAGACCCGATCCCCGCCGCCGATCATCCACTGGTCGATGCCGAGGATATCGCGGATCTGAAGACCTGGATTCTGGCGTCTGGACTGTCGGTCTCGGACATGGTGTCGGCCGCCTGGGCTTCGGCGTCGACCTATCGGGGCTCCGACATGCGGGGCGGCGCGAATGGCGCGCGCATTCGTCTGGCGCCGCAGAAGGATTGGCAGGTCAATCGGCCCGAGCGGCTGTCGGCGGTTCTCGAAGCGTTGGAGAGTATCCAAAGTGCCTTTAACGCCGCGAAATCCAGCTCAAAGCGAATATCCCTCGCGGATCTGATCGTCCTTGGCGGTTGCGTTGGGGTCGAGCGGGCGGCGCGGGATGCCGGTATCGAGATTTCGGTGCCGTTCACGCCGGGCCGCGCCGACGCATCCCAGGCACAGACGGATGTCGACTCTATCGCCGTGCTCGAGCCGTTAGCCGACGGGTTCCGCAACTACCAGAAGGCCGCTTTCTCGGTGTCTAGCGAGGAGATGTTGGTCGACAAGGCGCAACTACTGACGCTGACGGCGCCGGAGATGACGGTTCTGCTTGGCGGAATGCGGGTCCTTGGGGTCAATGCCGACGGGTCGAGTAACGGTGTTTTCACGACCCGGCCCGGACAGTTAACCAATGATTTCTTCGTCAACTTGCTCGACATGTCCACAACTTGGAGCGCGGTTTCCGAGGACGATACCTTGTTCGAGGGACGTGATCGGGCCAGTGGACAGCTGAAGTGGCATGGCACGCGCGTGGATTTGATCCTGGGTTCGAATTCCGAGCTTCGAGCGCTTGCCGAGGTCTATGCGAGCGCGGATGCCCAAGCCAAGTTCACGGCGGACTTTGTAGCCGCCTGGGTGAAGGTGATGGAACTGGACCGCTTTGATTTGCGGTGATTGACGAGGCGGCGCTTTACCGTTGGTGAAGCGCCGCCCCTTTTCATTGGTGGCTGCTCGGCCCAGCTTCCAGCCAAGCACCCGCGCGCGCCGCGTCGACCGCGCGGTCCAGGAAGTCGGCGAGCTCGTCCACGGCGCTTTGACGTTCAAACAACATCGGGCTTGCCTCGGGCACATGACGGCGAGTCTCGCGGCGGCGTTCGGTATCGTTGGCGAGCTCGACCGCCGAGGTGATGAACTCTTCCCGGCTCGTGGCGACACAATCACCCAGACCAATCATCGTCAGTAGATCCATGGTCACGCGCGAGCGCATATGCTTGCCGGCATAGGCCAGGATCGGGGTGCCGGTCGACAGCGCCTCATAGGTCGAATTGCCGCCGGCGAAGCCGAACGTCTCGACCAGGAGATCCGCGGCGCCCACGAAACCCAGATATTCAAAGCCATTCATCCGGGGTTGGAAGTGAACCCGGTCCGCGACATCGGGCCCGGCTCGGTTGAGGCGCGCGCGTATCCGCTCGGTCTCAAGTGGTTGCGCGGACTTAATCAGCATCAGCACGCCTTTTGGATCACGACGCAGGATCTCGAGGAAGACATCGTCATGGTCGGGATGCATCTTGAACAGGGTCTGGGGACAGGTATAGACCGTAGCCTTCTCCGGCAGGCCCAGATCCTCGCGGCCCGGAAGATCACCGACCGGACGGGGGCGGTTATAAAAAAACGGGAACTCGTCCAACAGAACGGCGCGCTCCGTGTAATGCTCGCGCCAATCCGCCGGCTCGGACCCGCGCGAAGTTAGGAAATAGTCGATAGTCGGTATGCCCGTGGTGTCGGGATGACCGACGCAGACCGCCTGAACCGGGGCCAGGCGGGAGAAGGCGAGGAAGTAGGTGAACGGGTCCATGCCGATATCGAGATAAAGCAGGATATCGGCTTCGATTGTCGCGAGTTGTCGGCGGGCTTCCGCTAGGTCGTGCGACAAAACGACTTGAGCGTCCGCGCCGCGCATATGTGCGACCCAGGCCGCGTCACCGGGCTTGGCATGACTTCCGGCGACAACCTCGAAGCGGTCGCGTGGAAGCCGGGCCAGGACCGCGCCAAACAGCTTGCCGATGGTGTGCGAGCCAAGGAAAACCGACACGATGGCGACGCGGATGCGCTTGCCGGGGCTCGGGCGTCGCCGGCAATGCGGCGCCGTCCAGGCGAGATCCGGCGCAGCCTGGAGGTGAAAAGCGCCAATCCGACGGGCGAGATCCCGATTGTTCACATCGTGATAGGTGAAGTTGAAATTGGTGACACCAATCTCGCGCGCCGGATTGGCGACTTCGGGGTTTTCGGTTTCGGCTCGATCCAGAAAATCGAAAAGGCGCTGGCGACCCGCCGCGATCTCGTCGGCATCTGTCGGCACCCGGTTTTGAATATGTGCCGCCCGGAACAGGATCGCGGCTGACGGGGCCAGGGTATTGCCGCGAACGAGATGACGACGCGCGCCGCCGGCGTCGCCGCTCATCATCAGACTGCTCGCGAGATCCGCCTCGCATTGAGAGCTGTCGGGAACGGCGCAGGCCAACCGCCGTCGCCAGCTAAGGGCGCCACGAAAGTCTCCGGCGGCGTCCAAGGCGTTGGCGAGCCTGTCGTATAGAGCCATATCGCCGGGCGACTGGCGGATCAGCACGCGGAAGTCATCCACGGCTTCATGAATGGCGCCGCGATGCAAGCGGGCGGTGGCGCGGTTGATCAACCCGTCGGCATAGCCGGGCGCGAGGACGAGAGAACGCGCCGCGACCGCTTCGGCGAGTGGGTCGGCGAGTGCGATGAGAAGGGTTGAAAGATTGCCGTGATATACCGGCTCGTCGGGGCTTTGCAGGATCGCGGCCTTGATCAGGCGCGCGCCGCCGGATGTATCCCCCGTCTGATGCCTCAGGACACCCAGCAGGTGGCGGGCTTGTGAAAGCTCCGGCGCGAGACTCAGGAGGGCACGGTAGCGGCCCTCCGCCTCGGCCAGGGAGCCGGCTTGGTGGAGGGCCAGAGCCTCGTCCAGTGCGGTGTCGATAGTGGTATCCGCCGGCACGGGCGCTCAGGTCGCGCGAAGGCGAGCGAGGGCGTCGAGAAGACCGCGTGTCGATCCGTCGGTCTCGGGATCGGGCGCGCTTCCTTGCACGGCGGGGAGTAATTGGTTGGCGAGCTCCTTGCCCAATTCCACGCCCCATTGATCGAAACTGTTTATGCCCCAGAGTACGCCTTGAACGAACACCTTGTGTTCGTACATCGCGATCAACATCCCAAGTGCGCGCGGTGTCAGCCGTTGGTAGATGATCGTCGTCGAGGGACGATTGCCGGGGAAAGCGCGATGCGGTGCCAGGGTCTTGGCTTGGCCCGGAACGATTCCGTCCGCCACCATCAGGCGTTCCGCCTCCTCGGCGCTTCGCCCGAGCATCAGGGCGCGGGATTGGGCCAGGCAATTGGCGAGCAACAGATCGTGGTGGCCTGGTAGATCCTCGTGCGCGCGCGCCGCGACCAGCAAGTCGACGGGTACGATGTCGGTTCCCTGATGCAACAGCTGAAAGAATGAGTGCTGGACGTTGGTTCCGGCCTCGCCCCAAAGCACCCCGGCGGTGGGCACCTCGACCGCGCTTCCGTCAAGGCGCCTGGATTTGCCGTTCGACTCCATGTCGACCTGTTGAAGATGCGCGGTCAGACGGTTCAGGCGCTGGTCGTAGGGAATGATGGCGCTGGAGGCGTATCCCAGGATCGAGCGGTACCAAACGCCGATGAGGCCCAGGGTCACGGGAATATTCTGGTCCAAGGGCGCGGAGGCGAAATGCTGGTCCATCGCATGCGCGCCGCCCAAGAGCTCGGCAAACCGCTCCGCGCCAACCGCGATCGCGATCGGCAGGCCAATCGCCGACCATGGTGAATAGCGTCCGCCGACCCAGTCCCAGAACCCGAAGGTCCGGGCTTCGGAAATGCCAAAATCCCGGACTTTCTCCAGGTTGCTCGAAAGCGCCGCGAAATGCTTGTCCACGGCGGCCTCTCCCAGGGCCTCGGTGATCCAGCGCCGGGCGGTCGCCGCGTTCAGCATGGTCTCCTGGGTGGTGAAGGTCTTCGAGGCGATCAGAAACAGCGTGCGCGCCGGCTCGAGGCCCTTCAGCGTGTCGTGTAGGTCGGCGCCGTCGACATTGCTGACGAAATGGACGCGGACGCGATCATGATGATAGGGCGCGAGGGCTTGGGTGATCATCGCCGGGCCTAATACCGAGCCACCAATGCCGATATGCACCACGTCGCGAAACGGCTCTCCGGTCTCGCCGGTGATGGTTCCAGCCCGCACCGCCTCCGCGAAAACGCCGACCCGCTTCAGGACGGCATGCACCTCGGGGACGACATCGTGGCCATCGACCTTGACCACGGTTCCCTCGGGTGCTCGCAAGGCCGTATGCAGCGCCGCCCGCCCTTCCGAGGCGTTGATCTTTTCCCCCGACAGCATTTCGACCCGGCGCTCGGCGAGGCCCGCATGGTCGGCCAGACGACGTAGGAGACGCATGGTCTCGGTGGTGACGAGATTTTTCGAGACGTCCACCAACAAATCGTCGATTTGCAGTGAGAACGTCTCGAATCGCGTTGGATCGGTCCCGAACAAGTCACCGAGCGACATGTCGGCTACGTCCGCGCCATGTCGCTTCAGGTCTCGCCAGATTGGTTCTAGTTCACTCATCTCGTCGTTCACCACACGCGTCGCGTTGCTGGGCAAATCCGAGCAATGCACTTGGTCAGCATATCAATTGAGCGGGGGGACGGCGAGGACTGGCGGGGCAGCGGCTTTATCGGTCGCCGCGGCCGGTCAGATGGCGTTCCAGCGCCGAGAAACAGGCATCGCTAAGGCCGGCGAAATGAAAGCCGACCCGGTCCGCGTCTCGATCGACGCGCACGACGCGTAAAGGTATGTCCTGACACGCCTCGATTTCACCTTTAGGCGTCTTGAGGCCCACGGTTACGTCCGAATCGGGTTCGAACAAGTCACATCCCCCCTCGATCACCAAGCCACCGAGGCTGCAATCGGCGATGATGAAGTCCTGGCCGTCATGATCCAGCATCATATTGATTGCTCGCCGACGGTCCCGGCGGTTTTCCTGGGCACGCGTGCTGATGACCGTCATGGTTTACCTCCAACTCATAACAAGCACCATCCAAGCCATGTTGGACCGGTAAGACGTGGAACGCGTGCAGAATACCACATTCTGGCGAAATCTCGCCGATGATGGAACGCTAGACCTTGGATCGAGGATACGACCGGCCCACTTTTGGTTCATGGTGGAATTCTTTCAAAAGCGGCTGATGGTGGTTGGTGTGCTCTTGACGGGCCTGCTGATATGTCCGCGAGTGTTTGCTGGTGATCTCCAAGAGCTGTTGCCGACCGGCGCGCGCCTCGGCATGGAACGATCGGAGATGTCCTCGGTCCGTCCAACACCAACGCGCTTGGGTGTAACGCTTGTCTTCGGGCCGCTGCGCGCGGAGTTTATCGACCCGGATTTCACGGCGTTGGGCTCTCCCGGAATCCTCTATTTCCAGTTCGACTCGACCAGCGTCCGCCTGCGGCAATTCTTGTTTGAGTGGCGCGACGCCGCCGCGTCCCAATTCCATACGGCGGAACTGTTTGCTCGACTGCGAGCAAAGCTGGGCGCACCGACACTGATCTGCATTCACGAAGCGCGAGGGACGCCTTCCCATGTGGTGGCCGCGCGATGGCGGAGCGCGGCCTTGATGCTTCAGGTTTCAATCTTCGACCATCGCGGAAGTGGCGTCGCGCGGTACGATCTCAACAGCGATGCCGACCCGCGCCGGCCGTCCCATGAACGCCGCCGCATCACGCGCCGCTCCCTGCCGCGGCGCCTGGTCGCGCGTCTGCATGCCGCCGACGACATCGACCTGATACCACGCCGAGACTGTCCGGAAGGCTCAATCCCCGAAACTCGGTAACCCAGATGCGAGATGCGCACCGGCGTCCGGGCGGGTAAGCTAGAGGCCTAGCGAGCCGGGGAGCGCCGCCAAATGGCGATGATTGAATGGGAAAGTTCGACCACCGCCGATGGTTGGAAGGACGAATCAACGGTCGCGCTCTTGCCGGTCGCCGCGATTGAACAGCACGGACCGCATCTACCCTTGGGAACCGACGCGATTATTTGCGATGGCGTGATTGAAGCGGCGGCTCGGTGTTTGAAGTCGGAGACTCGCGTTCTAAGGCTACCGACACAGCGCGTTGGCGTTAGTCCCGAGCACGCGAATTTTCCCGGCACTCTGTCGATGGAGCCGGAAGTCGCGCTAGCGGCGTGGCAAGCGATCGGCGAATCGGTGGCACGGGCTGGTCCTAGAAGGCTGGTGATTTTCAACAGCCATGGCGGACAGCCCGGCGTGGTCGATCAGCTTGCCCTGCGTCTGCGGCGTTCCCATGGCATGCTGGTCGCTCGGGCGAATATTTTCGGCTTGGGGTTGCCGGACGGTGTGGTCGACGCGACCGAGGTGCGATTCGGCCTACACGGCGGGCTGGTCGAAACCTCCTTGATGCGGGTCTTGCGCCCGGACCTCGTGCGCATGGATCGGGCGCGGAATTTCAAATCCCGTGACCAGGACATTTCGGAAGTATCCGAAATACTAACCGCCGAAGGCGCGGGAATCGGGATTGGATGGCTCGCCGAGGATCTCAATCCCGCGGGTGTTACCGGTGACGCGGCCTCGGCGACCATCGAATTGGGGGAACGGATCCTCGACCATCTCGGAACCGGGTTGGCCCGGCTATTGGAAGACGTGGCGGCGCTAGACTGGTCGGAACCGGGCGGTGCCACCTGATGGCTGTTTTCGAGGACTCATGGCACAGGTTGTTGGATTTCGCGGCGCGGGTGCATGGCTCCGAGGTTGATCCCGAGGGGCACCACACCGCCCGCCCCGCGCTGGAGCTGTCTATCGCGGGGCTCATGGATCCGCTGCATGGCGAATGCTATGCCGGAATCGTGGAGGCGTCATTGGACGGACCCCTGGTGATCGCCCAGATGGGCCAGAGCCTTGACGGGCGGATCGCCACCACTTCCGGCCACTCCCACTATATCAACGGCCCCAAGGCGCTAGACCACCTGCATCACCTAAGAGCTCTGGTCGACGCGGTTATTGTCGGTGTTTCCACCGCCGTTCTGGACGATCCGAGTCTGAGTACCCGGCGTGTCGAGGGGCCAAGCCCGACGCGGGTTATCATTGATCCAACCGGTCGATTGCCCGGATCGGCGAAAATGCTGGGTGACGGTGGCGCGCCATGCCTCGTTATCACCAAACCCGGGGCGCCCGCCTCCCCCGAGGGCGCCGAACGGCGGGAGATCACCCCCGATGCCGAGGGAAAACTGCCACCAGTGGAAATCCTGCGGGTGCTGCGTGAGAGTGGCCTGAACACGGTTCTGGTCGAGGGCGGGGCGGAAACGGTCTCGCGTTTCCTCGCCGCCGGGGCAATCGACCGGCTGCATGTCATGGTCGCGCCGATGATTCTCGGGTCCGGTCGACTGGGCTTTGAGTTGCCTTCGATTGATCGGGTTGACGAGGCCTTGCGTCCGACAACCCGGGTTCACAAGCTCGGTGATGATGTCTTGTTCGATTGTGATCTGCGTGCCGGCGGATAACCGTCTGGTGTTTTACGCCGGAGGCAAGGCGAGCTGATCGCGATGACCGACGAGGACGGAAAGCCGTCTGTCGGCTAATCGCCGATTTCGCCAATCGCGTATCGTCACGACCATTCCCGGCGAGATTTCCGCCGCCGCCCCGGCCCAACCATCGATCAGCATCGTGAGCCCGGGGGCATCACGTTCGGCGTTCAAAACCCAGTCGCTGCGTCGGGTCCGGATGCGCCAACCGGCCCCGAGAGCCCGCGTCGCCAACTCGGAAGTCGCGGTCGGGCCAAGCGCGTTGCCAAACCCCTTGTTACCCCGTTGGTGACTGTTGACCAGATCTAGGATCACCGCGTCCATTGGATGGCCGGGTGAAAACGCCAGCCGTCCATCATAGGTCAACCCAGCAAGCAGTCCGACGCGATGACGCTCCAGCGCATGCCAAAGCCGATCCAACCAGGCCTCGGAGACCAGATCCAGCAATGCCGAGGCGGTAACGAGATCGTGGCCACGAACAAGCCCGTCGATATCCGTCGTGGAAAGGTCCAGTTCGCGCGTTGGCGCCCCGGTTGCCTCGCCGGCGATATCAAGCAGTCGCCGGTCGCCATCAACCAAGGTCCACCGCATGGTTGTCGAGAGTCTCGGGGTTAGATAACGCCAAGTACTACCGGTCCCGCATCCCAGATCCACGACCCTCGTCTCTCGATCGACGTGCCGGCGTCCGGTAAGCCACCGGTCCAATTCCGTCAGGATTTCGCCTGATCGCGCGCGGTGATCCCAGTCTTCCCGGGCGGCGAGCCAATCCGGAGAGAACCCGCTCAAGACAAGCCTCCGAGAGTGTCGACGGCCGCGATGAATTTCTCGCTGGTTTGCGCCCAACTCGGCATCCGGGCCGCTGTTTCCATACCGATGCGCGCCGCGCGTGATCGCGCGGCGGCGTCCTCGATGAAGTGTCGCAGGCAGGCAGCGAGCGCATCCACGTCGCCGGGAGCGACAAGTACGCCGGCGCCCTCCGGAACGGTTTCAGGGATCGCGCCGGCGGTTGTCGAGACCACGGGCAAGCCATGGGCCATCGCCTCGGTCAACGCCATGCCGAACCCTTCGTGATGGGACGGCAGGACGAAGAGATCGGCGGCGGCGTAGTGCTTGCTCAGGAGACCTCCGTCGATTTCTCCGAGATGTCGGACTCGATCCGCCAAGCGCGCGTCGGTGATCTTGTGCCCGATCTTATCCGCGAATTCCGCGTCCCGCCTCGCGCCAATAAGATCCAATCGCCAGTTCAGATCGGTCAGACCGGTCAGAGCGTCGAGTAGGATATCCTGGCCCTTGCGAGGGCTAATCGAGGCTACACAGAGCAGGCGGACCGACTCTCCAGATTGTCTGACTGGTCTCGGGGTGGCGCTCGGATGGTCCAGGCCGGGGATCACGACATGGATCCGGTCGGCGGCGAGGCCAAAGTCTCTCATCCGACGCGCGGTGGCGGGGCTGGTGACGATACATCCCGAGACCCCCTTCAAGGCCGCTTTCTCGGCATTGAAATACGTCCGGACGTCGTCGGGGGAGAGCCCGGTCTCGTCGCAAAGAGGGTGATGGATCAGCGCGATCAGGCGCCCGCGAAAGGCGTTGGCGATGTCGTTTTGGGCCAGCGCGGTTAGCGCCAATCCGTCGATGACCACCATGCCAGCATCGCTCAAAGCCCGTAATTGCTCGGCGTCTCGTGCCAGATCATCGGCGGCGGGCCTTGGATAGTTGCCCCCGAGGCAAAGCAGGTCGCCAAGTCGACCGGCGCCCTCGAGGCCCTCGGACACATGACGGTCGTAGATGAAACCACCTGTCAGGGTGTCGATCGGACCGGGGGCCACAAGATGGATCGGCGCCGTCGCCGACCGACGCTGGCTCATCCGAGCGCGCCCTCATAAGACGCCCAGGCGACATGTGATTCATGCAAGGAGACCTTAAGCGATTCAAGGCCACCCGCGTGGGGGCCGAGCTTGCCCGCGGCGATCGCGGCGGCCATGCGCTGGTGAATATCGCGGGCCAGGAACTCCGTCGTGGTGTTGATGCCCTTGAAGGTCTCGATATCGTCCAGATTCTTGTAGTTATAGATCGCCAACAGATCCTTCAGGGCCTCATGCGCAAGCCCGATATCCACCACGATATTGTCGGGGTCCAATTCCGGGCGGCGAAACTCCATGTCGACGACGAAGGTTGCGCCATGCAAGGCCTGGGCGGGGCCGAACACCGCGCCGCGAAAGCTGTGGGCGATCATGATGTGATCTCGAACCGTAACGGTGAACACGAAGCCGGCTCCTGTTCTAGGGATAGATGATCCGATGACATAGGGCGTGGGAGCCGGCATTCGCAAGCCCCGCCATGGTCTGGGGCAGGTCCTCGAAAGCGCTTTCGTCCGAGATCAAGAAATTGAGGCATGTGTCGCGAAGCAGCGCCAATGCCCTGTCGAGACGCCGCGAGTGGCTCCAGCCGCGCCGCCGCGTCGGCGAGACGCTCCCGACCTGCGAGGATTGCAGGGTCAGGCGCCGGTCGTGAAAATCCTCGCCCAGCGGCAGGCTCACTGGCCGGTCGCCATACCAGCTCAATTCGATGATCCGGCCCTCGAAAGCGGCGATCCGCAAGGCCGCGCGCAGCCCGTCCGGCGATCCGCTGGCATGAATGATGACCGGATAGGCGGCGTCCGGCGCGGGGGCGGTGATGAAGCGCGCGCCCATGGCCTCGGCAATCGTGGCCCGGCTCGGATCGATGTCCAGCAGGTCAACCTCGGCGCGGGCCAGGCGGCGCGCGAGATAGGCGGTCAGTAGACCGACCACCCCGCCGCCGATCACGCACACTTGATCACCGGGGCGAATGCGCGCGTCCCAGATTGCGTTCAGCGCGGTTTCCATGTTCGCCGCCAGCACCGCCCGCTCCGGCGGCAGGCCCTTGGGCAGTGGACGCGCCATGGTTTGTGGGACGACGAGAAAATCCTGGTGCGGGGCTAGGCAAAACACCGACTGGCCGATCCAATTCTCCGGCCCTTCCAATACCGTGCCGACGGTGGCGTAGCCGTATTTCACCGGGCCAGGAAACTCACCTTCCTGGAGCGGACAGCGCATCCGCCCCGCCATCCGCGCCGGCACACCGCCGCGAAACACCAAGGTCTCGGTGCCCCGGCTGATCCCGCCATGGGTCGCGCGAATGAGCAATTGGTCGGCGTTCGGCGCGGGCAAGGTCTGTGATCTGATCTCGCCCCGTCCCGGTTCGACCACCCAAAAGGCGCGGGCGGAACGATCATCCAAAACGGGGGCGCCAGGCACCGCGGCTAAAGCCCAAGCGCCGAGAGGTCCAACCGCCCGCCGGCGAGGGGTGGGCACCAGTAGTATCCGCCGGTGACGGGCCGCGAGAACCGGAACAGCGCGTCGGTGATGCCGTCCTCCTCGCCCACCATGCGGCGTAGGACCGCCTCGAAGGCGTCGGGTGATTTGCCGAAGGCGACGAACATCAGGCCGTCGCCATCGGCCCCGGTGAAGGGCAGCGAGCGGCGCAGCATGAAGGCCTCGGGCTCAAAACTCTCCTGGGCCGAGCGCTTTACATGGGCCGAGGCCGGAGCGTCGTCGAATTCCTCGTTATCGGCGATCCGCCGGCCGATCATGTCGTCGCGTTCGGCCTCGCTATGCGAGGCGAAATGCGCGAGATCGTGCACCCAACGCTGAACCGCGACGAAGCTCGCGCCGTCGAGGCCGGGCCCCGCGCCTTGGACGATCGCCGCCGCGACGGCATCTTCGCCATCGGGGTTTTCGGTGCCGTCCTCGTAGCCCGTCAGGTCGCGTCCGCCGTCATGCATGAAGCCGTCGGTCAACTCGACCCGCGAGAAGTCGGGCGCCAGCGTGGCGGTGATCGCGTTGCCGGTCTTGGCGATCTCGCCGCGATCCGCGCCGCTGATCCAGACCCACAGATCGGATTGGCTCGACGGCACCTCGATCCCCACTCCGCTGATCGCGGGGAAGGGGCGCAGGTCATCAATGGATGCCCCCAACCCGGCGACGAGCCCCGGACCAAGCCCGATCACCACGGTCTCCTCGAGGCTGCTGGCCACGAGCCGTTGTAGCGCTGACTTTACGTTCGCCCCGGCGCGCGCGTTGAAGGCGAGGTATCGCGCGTGGGGCGAAAGTGGCGAGAGGATCGCGGGTTGTGGTGTCGTCATCGCTTGCCTTGCCTCAATCGAACACGGTCTCGAAGTAATGCTCGGCATCGACCACCGCCTCGATGACGGTCGGCCCCTCGGCCTTGAAGGCCGCCTCGAGCGCTGATTTCAGCGCCGCGCCGTCGCGGACGCCAACCGCGGGCACGCCGAAGTAATGGGCCGGCGGCACATCATACTGGCCCATCTCGACCTGCGAGCCCCATTGTGCGTATTGCCGCTTTTCCTGCTTGATCTGGATCAGCGACAGCCAGCGGTCATCCAACACCACGACTGGGATGGTCAGGCCTTGTCGACGGGCTGTGGCGAGCTCTCCGCAGGTCATCTGAAAGCAACCGTCACCGATCACGCAGACCACTGGCAGGTCGGGCCGCGCCAGCTTGGCGGCGATGGCGCCGGGAATGCCGATACCCATCGAGGACCAGCCATTGGTGACATGGCAGGACCGCGGCGCGTGGGTGGTCCACTGGCTCGCGATCTGATGGGTGTGGGCGCCGACATCGTAGCTGATGACACCGTCCCTCGGGGTGACCGCGCGGACCACGTCCAGCGCCTCATGCGGAGAGAAGTTCGCCGCCGCGGGGCGAAGCGAGGTCTGGAAGGCGTCGCGGTGCGCGCCGACCGCGGCTTCGGTCCAGTCATTGCCGTGCGCCGGTAGCTTGAGCATCCGCGAGAGACTGTCGGTGACATCGCCGGTGACGGTGCCCGCGACAGTGACGCTCTCGGCCACGTCCGGGTCCTCGATGTCGATGGACAGGACCGGGACATCCCCGACCCAGGCCTCGTATTCGACCTCGATCGTATCGAAGCCGAGGCCAATCACCAGATCCGACGAGTGGATGAAGGCCCGTTGTACCTGACGGCGACCACGCTCAATGCATCCGAAGGACAGTGGGTGATCCTCGTCGATCATGCCCTTGGCCATGGTCGAGGTCCCGAAGGGCAGCCCGTGATGCTCGACAAAGGCCTTCAGAAGCGATGGGTCGGTCATCCGCATCGCCGAGGAGCCGAGGATCGCGATCGGGCGCTTGGCCTTGGCGATCAGCGCCGAGGCGGCTTCGAGATCCGCGTCGCTCGCGCGTGTCGTCACCGGTTTGACGGCGACCGGGCCGGGCACGGTGGCATCCGTCGCCATGGCGAGCGAGACGTCCTCGGGCAGATCGATATGAACCGGGCCCATTGGCTCGGTCATCGCGATGTCCAGCGCCTTGGCCATGACCTCGGCGACATTGTCTTTGTTGGCGGCGAAGGTGGCCTTGGTGATCGGGCGGAACAGCGCGTGATGGTCGATCCACATCTGGATGCGGCGGCCAAGCTGCGGTGTGTTCAGGTTACAGGTCACCGCGATCATCGGCGTGCGATCGAGGTAGGCGCTGCCGACGCCGGTGGCCAGGTTGGTCGCGCCCGGGCCGAGCGTGGCGATGCAGAAGCCCGGCTTGCCGGTCATCCGGCCCATCACGTCGGCGGCGAAGGACGCGGAGCCCTCATGCGCGGTCAGCACGAATTCGATCCCGCCGAGGCGCATCGCCTCGACCAACGGCAAAACATTGCCCGAGGGAATACCGAAGCCGTGGGTGACGCCAGCCTCCTTCAGGATCTTTACGATGAGGTCGGAATTGTTCATGTCGCGGCTCCGGGTCGGCGTGTTGGTTATCATTCGGGTCGGCCAAGCCAAACGCGTGGCCGGACCATTGTCGCGAGCAGGAACACCAAAAGTCCGCCACCCGCAAGTGTGAAGGTGCCTTGAAAGGCATTCTGAAAGCTTTCGGCCTCGTTAAGGCCGCCCGCGGCGGCGCCCTCTCGCATCCAGGAAAACGCCATGGTCAGCATGGTTACGCTGGCGACCACGCCGATGGTGCGGGTCAGCATCGCCAGGCTGCCGCTGACACCGCGGTCGGCGGCCGGCAGGGCACCGGTGACCATGTACATGTAAGAGACCTGGAACAGCCCGGTGCCGATGCCTTGCAGCAGCAGCGCGCCAACCATCCACCATAAATCCTCGGCGCCGGTCACCCGACCGATGCCCAAGATGCCGAGCCCGGTCATCGTGGCACCGGCAAAACAGATCCAATTGGCACGCAGCCGCCCGATCAGCCGCCCTCCGACCGGCGCGGCGAGGCTGGCGCCAACAAAACCCACCGCCAGGACCAGGCCGGCCATGGAGACCGGTAGTCCCGGCAGTCGGGGAAGCAGAAACGGAATGATCAACATAACCGCGAAGGTCGCCAGGTAGACCAGACAACTGGTCAGGTTGATGACGGTGAAATCGAGGTTCCTGAACACGTCGAGTTTCAGGATCGGCTCGCGCGCCCGCGCCTCCGCCCGGATGAACCCGGCGACCGAGAGCGCGAAGACCAGCGCGAATCCGAGGACGGGCAGCACCCCGTGCTGGTCCAGGCG
>JADHLJ010000053.1 GCA_016780745.1 Alphaproteobacteria bacterium
ATCAGATCCAGCAGCGCCGAAACCCGCTTCGGGATCACCTGGAGCCGCCGCTCCGCCCCGCCGTGGCCGACACGATAGCCACTGCCGTCGCGCTCGATCTGGATCGCCGTCGCGCGGCCATCCACGGTGCCGTCGAACAGCGTAACCGTCGGCCCGCAATGACCGCGCACCTTGACCGCCGTGCCGTCGAGCGTGACGTCATAGCCGTCATCGACACGGGTGACCGACGCCGCGATCTTCGCCTCGCCGTCTCGGACCACCAGCTCTTCGCTGGTGCCGAGATCCGCCGCCTCGCCGCGTCGGGCGAGCGCAACCTGGCCGCTGATACAGGCGTCGCGATCCCCCGCCGCCCAGGCAAAGGCCGCGGTGACGGCGCGGGTCGCGGTGATCGCGGCGACGTCCAGTTCGGCGCCCTCGAAGCCGGAAGGAAACTCCTCGGCGATAAAGCCCGTCGACAGCCGCCCCTCGCGGAAGCGAGGATGCGCCATCACGGCCGCGAGGAAGTCGACATTGTGCCCGACCCCGCGAATCCGAAAACGGTCCAGCGCCCCGGCCATCTTGTCGATCGCCTCCATGCGATCCGCGCCCGAGGTCACCAGCTTGGCGATCATCGGGTCGTAAAACATCGAGATCTCGGCCCCTTCGCCGACCCCTGTATCGATCCGCACCCCATCCACTTCGTCGGGGGTCTGGTAGCGCACAAGCCGCCCGGTCGAGGGCAGGAAGCCGCGATACGGGTCCTCGGCATAGATCCGGGTCTCCATCGCCCAGCCGCTGAGCTTCACGTCATCCTGGGTGATCGAGAGCGTCTCGCCATTGGCCACGCGGATCATCTGCTCGACCAGGTCCAGGCCGGTAATGGATTCGGTGACGGGATGCTCAACCTGCAAACGAGTGTTCATCTCCAGGAAATAGAAGTTGCGGTCCTTGTCGACGATGAACTCAACCGTGCCGGCGGAGCGATAATCCACCGCCTTGGCAAGCGCAACGGCCTCGGCACCCATTGCCTGGCGCGTGGCTTCGTCGAGGAACGGGCTCGGCGCCTCTTCCACGACCTTCTGGTGACGGCGCTGGATCGAGCATTCGCGCTCGCCCAGATGGATGGTGTTGCCGTGGCTGTCGGCCAGCACCTGGATCTCGATATGCCGGGGTTCCTCAACGAATTTCTCGATAAAGACCCGGTCGTCGCCAAAACTGGAGACCGCCTCGTTGACGGCGGAGCGGAAACCCTCGCGCGCCTCGGTGTCGTTATAGGCGACTCGCATGCCCTTGCCGCCACCGCCGGCCGAGGCCTTGATCATGACGGGGTAGCCGACCTCGGAGGAAACCTTGACCGCCTCGTCCTCGTCGGCCAGCACGCCGAGATAGCCGGGAACCGTGCTGACCCCCGCCTCGTTGGCGAGCTTTTTCGACTCGATCTTGTCGCCCATGGCGCCGATCGCCCGGATGCCGGGACCGATGAAGGCAATGCCCTCGGCCTCCAGCGCCTCGGCGAAACGGGCGTTCTCGGACAGAAAGCCATAGCCCGGATGCACCGCCTCGGCGCCGGTCTGGCGGATCGCGTCGAGAATGCGCTCGATCACCAGATAGCTTTCGGAGGACGGCGCGCCGCCGATATGCACGGCCTCGTCCGCCATTCTGACATGCAGGGCGCCGGCATCGGCATCGGAATAGACGGCGACGGTGGCGATACCCATCCGGCGCGCTGTCTTCATGACCCGGCAGGCGATCTCGCCCCGGTTCGCGATTAGGATCTTCTTGAACATCCCAAGTCCTTAGCCGAAGCGAGGGGCATCGGCAACAATCACGTCACATCCCGGCTGTCTCGGGTGTATCGAGAACAATGTTGTCGGTGCCGCCGCGCCAAATTCTCCCGTCATCCCGCGGCAGGCGGGGCATGGCGATGGAATAGAGAGATGCCAGGTGACGCATTTGGCGACAGCGGGAACTTATTCGGCTAACGCGGCATCCTCGATAAACAGCTGCACGTCCTCGCGGCCCTGCCAGTCATCGGCTCGGAGCTGACCGGCGATATGTAGCGCCCGCCCCCCGTGGTTCAGCAACGCGGGCCCGAGATCACTATCCATCGCCCGAAACGCGATCCCCTTGAGTTTGCCGCCATCCGCGCCGGTGAGGATACAGCGGACATGGTTCTGGCCCACCACGTCGGCACGGGCGATCTTGGCGCTGGATATGGCAAAATGCGGCTCGGGGTTTCCGGAGCCGAACGGGCCGAGCTTGGCGAGTGCGTCATAGACCTTCCGCTTGGCCCCCGCCGGGGCAAGCACGCCATCGAGGCTGACCGTGGCGACCAGGGGCTCGCCGGCCAGTTCCGCCGCGAAACGCTCGGCTAGAAATTCCCGGAAGGTATCGAGCCTGTCGCGTGCGATGGTGAAACCCGCCGCCATCGCATGACCGCCGCCGCCGACCAGCAATCCCGATTGATGCGCCGCTATCACGGCAGGGCCCAGCGCCAGGCCTTTTACGGATCGGCCCGATCCCTTACCGGTCTCGCCATCCAGGGCGACGACACAGGCCGGCCGGTTAAAACGCTCGCGCAGCCGCCCAGCGACGATGCCGATGACACCGGGATGCCAGCCATCACCCGCGACCACCAGAACCGGCGTGTTGGGATCCGCCTGTTCAGCCTGAGCGACCGCTTCGAGCTGAACCTGGGCCTCGATCTCCTTTCGGGAATCGTTGTGCTCGTCGAGAGCTTGGGCGATTCGCGCCGCCTCGGCGTCATCCTCGGTGGAAAGCAAACGGGCGCCGAGATCGGCATCGCCGACCCGGCCCGCGGCATTGACCCGAGGGCCGAAGACGAATCCTAGATGATAGGCCTCGGGTCGCTGCTCTATCTTGGCCACCGACGCAAGCGCGCGCAGACCCGGATTGCCTCGCCGCGCCATAACCTTGAGGCCTTGCGCGACCAGAGCTCGGTTCAGACCCTCCAGCGCCACCACGTCGCATACCGTGCCGAGAGCCACCAGATCGAGCCAGGTCATCAGATCCGGCTCGCGGCGGTCCTTGAACCACCCGGCCTCTCGCAAGGCCCGGTTGAGCGCGATCACCACCAGGAAGGTAACGCCCACCGCCGCCAAGTGGCCGAGCGCGCCACTCTCATCGACCCGGTTGGGGTTCACGACGGCAATGGCGCGGGGCAGGCTGGGCTCCGCCATGTGGTGGTCGACCACGACGACGTCGAGACCGCTTTCGGCGGTCTGCTCGAGCACATCAAAGGCGACAATGCCGCAATCCAGCGTGACCACGACGCCGGCTCCCCGTTGCTTGAGGCTTGCCAACGCCTCGGCGTTCGGGCCGTAGCCTTCGAGGATGCGGTCTGGAACATGGAGGATGGACTTGCCGCCGGCCGCGGCAATGAACCGCGAGAGCAAAGCCGCCGAGGTCGCGCCGTCGACATCGTAATCGGCGAACAGGCCGATCGTCTCGCCCCCCCGGATCGCGCGGACCAGACGCTCAACAGCCTCGGCCATGCCTTTCAAACTGGACGGGTCGGGCAACTCGGCGCGCAGGGTCGGATTAAGAAAACGCTCGACGCCATCCAGCGCGACTCCGCGCGCCGCCATGACACGGGCCACGATATCCGGCACCCCGTGACGCTGAGCCATGGCCAAAGCCACGCGTTCAGCCTCCTCGCCTTGAGCGCCGCGATGCAGCCAACGCTTGCCGGTGATCGAGCGTTCGACGCCCAGAACCGCCGGCATGGTCGCCCTACTCCTTCAGATCGGTGTCGATCGGCTTGCGCGGCCAGTCGTGGCGCGCCTCGATGGTCCGAACCGTGCCGGTCTTCGAGCGCATAATGATGGAATGCGTGGTCGCGCCGCCGGGATAGCGCCGCACGCCGTTCAACATGCTGCCATTCGTCACGCCGGTCGCGGCGAACATCACATCGCCCTTGGCCAGATCCATCAACCCGTATTTACGGTCGAGATCATCGATGCCCCAACGCCGGGCCCGACCAACCTCGTCATCGTTGCGGAACATCAATCGGCCCTGCATCTGACCGCCGATCGAACGCAAGGCCGCGGCCGCCAGAACACCCTCGGGGGCGCCGCCGGAGCCCATATACATGTCAATGCCGCTTCTCGGCTCGGATGTCGCGATCACGCCGGAGACATCACCATCGGTGATCAGCATGATCCGCGCGCCGGCGTCGCGAATGCCGGCGATCAGCTCCGCATGGCGCGGGCGGTCAAGGACACAAACCACCAGGTCGGACATCGCCATGTTCTTGGCCTTGGCGAGATCGTTCAGGTTATCACCGATGGATTTGTCGAGATCGACCACGCCCTCGGGCAGGCCGCCACCAACCGCGATCTTGTCCATGTAAACATCGGGCGCGTTCAAGAAGCCGCCATCCGAGGCAAAGGCCATAACCGCCAACGCGTTCGGCAGCCCCTTGGCGGTAAGCGTCGTGCCTTCCAGCGGATCCAGCGCGATATCGACCTTGGGGCCACCAGCGCCGACCTTCTCGCCGATATAGAGCATCGGCGCCTCATCGCGCTCGCCTTCACCGATGACGACGGTACCGTCGATATCAAGCGCGTTCAGGGCCCGACGCATGGCATCGACCGCCGCCTGGTCGGCTTCCTTTTCGTCGCCGCGGCCCATCAGCTTGGACGCCGCGAGCGCCGCGGCCTCGGTTACCCGGACCGCCTCCAGGGCCAAGTTTCGATCCATTGTCAGGGATTCGTCGACACCACCGTTAGCCATTACGACTGCCTCTTTGGAAGTTATGTTTCATCAGTTGCGTGGACCCGGCGCCGCATCCGCTTCGGGTCTTGCGTAAAATACCCTAAATCGCTTCGATCCGAAGCACCCTGGGCTCTTCGGTAACCGCTTCCAGATCCGCGATCTTGGCGACGGATCGTCGAATTGCGGCATCCTCGGTTTCATGCGTGGTCAGGACCACCGGCACGATTTCGCCTGGATCACGGCCACTTTGGATCAGTGCCTCCACCGAGACACGTTCATCGCGGAACACCGCCGTGAGATCGGCGAGAACACCAGGCCGGTCGATGACCATGAGGCGGATGTAATAGGATCCCGACAGCGACTCGATCCCCGCGGCCCGAGGTGCCGACAGGGCCGCGCCGGGAACGCCAAAGACCGGAACCTTGCGGTCGGCGGCGATATCCACCAGGTCCGCGATCACCGCGGAGGCCGTCGGTCCCGCGCCCGCGCCCCGTCCATAGGAAAGCGTCGGGCCGACCGAACTACCCTCGGCCGCGACCGCGTTGAAGACTCCATCCACCTGCGCGATCTGGGCGGTCATCGGCACCATGCAGGGCTTCACCCGCTGCTGCACGCCCGCCTCGGTTTGCTCGGCGATGCCGAGCAACTTGATGCGATAGCCGAGCTCCTGGGCGTATTCCAGATCCACCGGCGAAATGGGCCGTATGCCCTGGATATCGATGGCGTCGAAATCCACCGTGGTCCCGAACGCGATCGACGAGAGGATCGCCAGTTTGTGGGCCGCGTCCACGCCGTCGATATCGAAAGCCGGGTCGGCCTCGGCATAACCAAGTTCCTGGGCGTCGGCCAGCACGTCGGCGAAGGGGCGGCCGGTCTCGCGCATCACCGTCAGGATGTAGTTACAGGTGCCGTTCAGAATGCCGTAGACCCGCTCGATACGATTGGCGGACAGGCCCTCGCGCATGGTCTTGATGATTGGAATGCCGCCGGCAACGGCGGATTCATAAGCCAGGGCCACGCCATTGACTTCGGCGAGCGCGCCGAGCGCCGTGCCGTGATGCGCCACCAGGGCTTTGTTCGCGGTCACCACGGATTTTCCGGACCCGAGCGCGGCCTCGACCAAGTCCTTGGCGATTCCCTCGGAGCCGCCGATCAACTCGGCAACGACATCCACGTCGTCGCGCCCGGCGAGTTCGGCCGCATTGTCGTGCCAGGCGACACCACCCAGATCAACGCCCCGATCCTTGGCCCGATCCCGCGCGGAAACGGCGACCACTTGGATTGGCCTGCCGGCGCGCGCCGTAAGCAGGTCCGCATTGTCGCGCAGCACGCGCATGGTCTCGGCTCCGACGGTGCCAAGACCGGCGATCGCGACCCTCAAAACATCACTCATCCTGGCCCACTCCCCGGGCAAATGAATCCAAGCCAATCCTGGTTCGGATAGCAGCGGCACGCATGGTCAAACAGTCTCTTGTTCAGACCAGCGGGCCGGGCGATTACGATTCCAAATAGATCTCGGCGCGTCGATTACCCTGTTCACCAGACGGCATCGCCTCGGAGAACAACGGCTGGGTATCACCGACCGCGTCGATAATCAGTTGTTCGGCCGGCACACCCATCTCCAACAACGCGCCGGCGACGACATTGGCCCGCATCAGCGATACGTTGAAATTCGCCAGGGTGTGCTCGAACGGATCCATGTCCCGGGTCCGCATCGAGGCATGTCCGACAACCCGAACATACAATCCCTGGTTCAAGGCCTCATCCGCTAGGGCCCGAAGCTTGGCGCGATCCGCCGAAGACAAACGGGACGATCCATGCCCGAAAGTCACGATCCCGGCGGCGCCGCCCTCATCAAAGGTATTGAACCTCAGCATCGGTTGACCGCCGTCACCGTCGGTCGAAGTCGACATGCCACTCGGCGGAGTCAGCTGAAAGGTCGGGGTGGTAGCGCCCGCGGCGGTTTCGGTCGTCGCGGCCCCGTCCGTCGACGCCGATGGAGGCGTCAGTGTGAATCTCGGCGGAATTTCCGGAGCCGGAGGCGCGACCGGCGCGGCGGCGGTTTGGATCGGCGTCACGCCGCTCATGGTATCCTTGGCCGCCGCATCCTTGGCCATGTTGTCAGAGGCCATGCGGTCGGACTGGGCCGCCCGAGGTCTCGGAATCGCGCTCAGCGTGGACGAGATGTTCGACGTCTGGCCGCTTGAGGAGACAACCGGACGCCCGACACGCGCCGACGTCGTCGCCGCCTCGCTGGACGGCCCCGGCGCCGGAGCATTCGGCCAAAGACTGGAGCGTTTCTCGCGATAGACGGAGGATGGGAGCCGCGCCAGCTGAGCCGCGCTCGCGCTTGGCGCCGCCGGGACCGCGGCCGGCTTCGGAGCCGTCACTTTACCGGCTGTCTCGACCGCTTTTTCGACAGCGGGCTTTACCGAGGGTTTCGGCGGTGGGGCGGCCTTGGAGGTGGCTTTCGTCTTCTCGTCCGTGTAACGCGCGTTCGCGCGGTCCGCCGACAACTGATTCTTCAGTTTCGCGCGCGCGTCGGCATCCCCAGAAGCTTCGGGCTTGGCCGGGACGCTGGACAAGGAGGGGAATTTCTCGTCACCCTTTTTCGCCTTTTCCCCGACGGTCTTGGCCGCGGACACGGTCTCGATCTTGGGTTTTTCGTCCTCGAACCACCCCCCCACCATCTCTGTCGAGGAGTTGTACCACTCAACCGGGTTCGCATAGTCCGGGATGTCGGGTAGCGACGAGCAGGCGGTAAGTCCGAGCACCAAAGTCGCCGCTCCCGCCCGAGCCATCCAGCCACGCGCGCCGCCCGCCGTTGACGCTCCGTCCGTCTTGATGCCCTGTCGTGCCATCAACCCAGTCCCTTGTTATGCCCACATATTCCCGAACGCTTACCACATACGCCGCGCAAGACATAGATATCGTTCAGGAAAGGTGGTGAAATAACCCACGTCTCGACGTCGCTAAATTTGTTCGCACCTGCAATAAAAACTTGATTTTGCAGTGCAGCAATATAGAACGGTGCAAGATCCGCCAACGATGCCAGGGTGGAACCCATCAGGGAGATCCATGATGACCGACGGGAAATCCAAGCCCCAAACGCCAGACCCGGAGCGCGTGGCCGAGATGGTCCAAGACATCTCGGAGAAAAGCCAAAAATTGGTCGCGGATTTCATGGCGCGTCAGGATTCCGACAATTCCCTGGGCATGGCCGATCCGATGAATGTCGGCCAGGCATTCATGGAGATGGCCCAGAACTTCGCCGCCGATCCCGCCAAGGCCGCCCAGGCGCAGATGACACTGTGGCAGGGCTACATGGATCTCTGGGAGTCGACAACCAACCGCATGCTGGGAGGCGACGCCGCGCCGGTGGTGACGCCGGCCGCCGACGACCGACGCTTCAAGGCGGCGGATTGGCAAGAGAACCTGGTCTTCGATCACATCAAGCAAAGCTATCTGATGACCGCGCGCTGGATGAGCGACACGGTACGCGATGTTGACGGGCTGGACGAGAAAACCGCCGCGAAGGTCGACTTTCACACCAGACAATTCATTGACGCGCTGGCACCGACGAATTTCGCGATGACCAACCCGGACGTGATCCGGGCAACCACGGAATCCGGCGGCGAGAACCTGATCAAGGGCCTGCAAAACCTGCTCGATGATCTGGAGCGGGGCAAGGGTCAGCTCGCGATCAAGATGACCGATCCCGACGCCTTCGAGGTTGGCGGGAACATCGCCACAACGCCTGGCAAGGTGGTCTATCAGAACGCCCTGATGCAGCTCATTCAGTACAGCCCGACCACGGAAACCGTCTATAAGCGCCCGCTGCTGATCGTGCCGCCCTGGATCAACAAGTTCTATATCCTCGACCTGCGCGAGAAGAATTCCTTCATCAAATGGGCGGTCTCGCAAGGCATCACGGTGTTCGTGGTTTCTTGGGTCAACCCGGATTCCGAGCTGGCCGCGAAATCCTTCGAGGATTACATGCTGGAAGGCCCGGTCGCGGCGCTGGACGCCATCGAAAAGGCGACCGGCTCCGCCGAGGTCAACGCCATTGGTTACTGCATCGGCGGGACCTTGATGTCGGCGACGTTGGCTTACCTGACCGCCAAGGGTGACGACCGGGTCAAGAGCATCACCTTCTTCACCACAATGGTCGACTTCGAGGATCCGGGCGAGCTTGGTGTGTTCATTGACGAGGAACAGATCAGCGCGCTCGAGGAGCGCATGGAGAAGGACGGCTATCTCGATGGCTCGGCGATGGCCACGACCTTCAACATGATGCGGGCCAATGACCTGATCTGGTCCTTCGTGATCAACAACTACCTTCTGGGCAAGGACCCCTTCCCGTTCGATCTGTTGTACTGGAATTCGGACTCGACCCGCATGCCCGCCGAGATGCACGGCTATTACCTGCGCAAGATGTATCACGAGAACAAACTGGTCGAGCCGGGCGGGATCACCCTGTGCGACGTGCCGATCGATCTCGGCTCCCTGAAGACCCCGACCTTCATTCTGTCGACCAAGGAGGACCATATCGCGCCTTGGATGTCGACCTACCGGGCAACCCAGATCTACAAGGGGTCGGTGCGGTTCTGTCTTGCCGGCTCCGGTCATATCGCGGGCGTCGTCAACCCGCCCGCCGATCCGCCGAAATACGGCTACTACACGAACAACCGCAAACCCAAGGATCCGGCCAAATGGCTAGAAGGCGCGGCTTGGCATGACGGGTCTTGGTGGCCGGAATGGGAGAAATGGCTGTCCCGCCATGGCGGCGGCAAGGTTCCCGCCCGGGTGCCGGGCGACGGCGCGCTCAAGGTCATCGAGGACGCGCCCGGCTCCTACGTCAAGGTGGCGTTGAAGGATTGATACTTCACGCGGACGACGCTTTCTCGCCGTCGCCTCGTGAATGAACGACGATCGCCCCAAGGTGCACCATCGCGGGGCCCCGCCTTGCGCCAGGACGACGATCTCGCTTGCCCCACCGCCTCCGTCGCCCTGGCGAACGGCAGGGCCTCGGAATCAGCCGCGTGAATGAGAGATCGCCCCAAGGTGCACCATCGCGGGGCCCCGCCTTACGCCCGGACGACGATCTCGCTTGCCCCACCGCCTCCGTCGCCCTGGCGAACGGCAGGGCCTCGGAATCAGCCGCGTGAATGAGAGATCGCCCCAAGGTGCACCATCGCGAGGTCCTGCCTTGCGCCAGGACGACGAACCAGTTTTATCCCACCGCCTCCGTCGCCCTGGCGAACGGCAGGGCCTCGCAATCAGCCGCGTGAATGAAGGATCGCCCCAAGGTGCACCATCGCGGGGTCCCGCCAAACGCCCGGACGACGATCTCGCTTGCCCCCGGCTTTATTCCGCGGCTTGCAGCGCCTCGGTCTCGGCCTTGGGCTGAAGTTCGCGGGCCTTGGCCTCGATCCCCGGTAGGACCGCGCGGACCAGGTCGTAGTCCAGATCACGGGCGACATCGGGATAACCCGCGGCCTCGATCATGTCTCGCAGCTTACCGGCTTTCAGCACGTCCAGCGTCCACTCCAAGGTGTCCGGCACCACCGTCTTGTCCCAGTAGTAGCGCAGGTTCTTGTTGCGCGGGCCGTAGTGGTAGTGCGGTTGCAGGCGGAAGCAATCGAAGGCGAGGATCTCGGTTTCCTCGGAATATTCATGGCTCGGGCTGCCGCAGAGATCGCTCAGCACATGGATCGCGAGACCGCCGTCATCGCCGAGGGTGCGTTTCTCCAGACCGAAGCGAATGTTGCCGGCCTCGAACATGAAGTCGCCGCGCTTGTGTTTCACCAACTGGATGCTATTGCGGAATTTCTCGCGCCCCGCCGCCTCGACCTCGCTTGCCGCCGTGGCCAGCGTGTCCATGTCGAGGGACCCGGCGATGGCGTCAAAGCCGGCCCGGCTCAACATCGCCGGCAAACGCTCTCGGATTTGTCGGGCGGTCCAACCGAAGGCATTACCGTCGGCGATCGGATCGATCTGGCAGACACGGGCTTCTCCGTCGGGCGCGTAGGTATAGCTGCGCTCGAAATGGAAGCAGTTGAATTGCAGTAGGTTGGTCTCGCGCCCATCCACGTCACCGCGAACCTGGATGATGACACCCTGGTCGGCGTGGTGCTGGATATTGGCGTCCCATTGTTCGTGCCAGACGGCGAAGAATACCGGACCGGCCTCGATCTTCGTGTAATCCGAGCGCATGGCGATCTCTCTTTTGAAGCGGCGACGATGTCGCCCGAAATGGCGTGAAGCCAAAGTTTAGCTCCGATTTCCCCCGATCGGCAATCCGGCAATATGGAGTACCGTTCAGATCGGTGGGCGATTGTCACGATTTTCATTCCGCGTCCGGCGGTCTGGGCCTAATCTTGTCCCTGAGATCTAATCCTGGAGGACCCGAGATGATCCACGAGTTACGCATCTATCACTGTGTTCCCGGTCGCCTGCCGGCGCTGTTGAACCGGTTCGACACCATCACGCTCAAGCTTTGGGACAAGCACGGCATCAAGCAAGCCGGCTTCTGGACCACGGGCATCGGCGAGTCCAACCAGACGCTCTATTACATGCTGGAATGGGAGTCGTTGGCCGACCGTGAGAAAAAGTGGGACGCCTTCGCGGCCGATCCCGAATGGCACGAAAAACGCGCCAAGACCGAGGAAGACGGCGCGATCGTCGCCTCGGTGAACAACCAGATCCTGATCCCGACGAGCTTTTCGTCGGTCAAGTAGCCGATCACGGATCAGGGCGCCGAACTGTCGGCGTCCTGATCCGCCGGCATGCGCATCAGCGCCACGTCCTTAACCGGGAATTCAGCACGCCATCCCCGCGTCTCGGCGATCCGGGCGAGCGTCGCCTGACGATAGAACACCACATGAGTGGGCTCACGCCGGTAGCTCCAGGTGGCAAAACGCGCGTCATCGGTCTGAAAGCTCGTCATCAGGCCAAGCCAGCCGCCGGGGCGGAGCATCGTGGCCAGACGATCAAACACCCGCGCGGGCTCGTGAAGATGCTCCAACACCTCGGTGCAGGTGATGAAATCGAATTGCTCCGCCAGAACCGCCTCGTCCGGCGCGAAAGCCGGGTCATAGAGTGCCATTTTGTGGCCGGCCTCGCGTAGCATCGCCGCCAGCGCCGGGCCGGGGCCGCAGCCGAAATCAAGGCCATTGGCATTTGGCGACAGCCGCTCCAGAAGCGGCGTCGCGAGCTTGGCGAGGAACCCGCGATAACCGGGGTCATCGACGGCATTCTCATGGGTGAGGTAATGCGCCCGTTCCTCGGCCAGACCCGGACGTTGGCTCGGATCAAGGAATGTCGCCTCGCAGGTCCCGCAACGCCAGTAGCGCTGGCCGTCCACCGTCATGAAGGGCGCCGGCCCCGACGTCCGACATACCGGACAGGTATCGGGGGCAACGACGGGCGCGGTGTCACATGCTGGTGGCGCCACCGTCGATCACCATTTCTCCACCCGTCATATAGGCCGAGTCGTCCGAGGCCAGGAACATGACCGCCGCCACCATCTCATCGATGGTGCCGAGACGGCCCAGGGGCACCCGCGAGAGCCGTTCCTTCAAAACCGCCGGATCGGACATGGCGGCGTGGATCATCTCGGTGTCGACGGGGCCGGGAAAGATCGTGTTGCAGCGGATCTTGTCCTTGGCGTGCTGGGTCGCGGTGACCTTGGAGAAGATCCGCACCGCGCCCTTGGAGGCGGCATAGGCCGGTTCCTGATGGGTCGACTGGCCGAAGCCCGCGACCGAGGCGATGTTGATGATCGAGCCGCCGCCCGCCGCGCGCATCGCCGGGATCGCGTGCTTGGTGCCGAGGAACACGCCTTTCAGATTGACGTCCAGCACCCGGTCCCACTCCTCGACCGTACGCTCTTCAATCGGCACCCGGTTGATCACGATCCCCGCGTTGTTGACCAGGATGTGCAGGCCGCCATAGGTGCCGGTCGCATGCGCCACGGCGGCGCGCCATTGCTCCTCATTGGTGACATCCAGGCCGAGATAGGTCGCCTCGCCGCCCGCCGCCTTGATCTCCGCCTCGACCGCCTTGCCGTCGGCGTCGCGAATATCGCCGAAGACCACTTTCGCGCCCTCGCCAGCGAAGGCCCTGGCTTCCGCCGCGCCCTGCCCCCTTGCGCCGCCGCTGATCAGCGCGACTTTTCCGTCAAGCTTGCCCATTGTCTTCCTCGCTTTCATTCACGTTCCGCTGCGCAACAGCCGGCCCGGCAAGGCCCCCGTCGCCTCACCATCGCGCCAGACTGGCGTACCCGCGACCAGCGTCACCTCGAAGCCGGTGGAGCGTTGGAGGATCCGCTTGCCGCCCGCCGGAAGATCGTAGCGCACCTCCGGCGGTTGCAATTGCAGGCGGTCATAGTCGATGACGTTGATATCGGCGCGCATGCCGACCTGGATCGCGCCCCGGTCCGTGAGGCCCATTTCGCGCGCGTTGGCCAGGCTGAGGCGCCGGACCACGTCGGGGATCTTCAGACGCTCCCCGCGATCTCGGTCGCGGGTCCAATGCGTGAGAGCATGGGCCATGTCGGTCGCATCACACATGATCCCGACATGCGCCCCGCCATCGCCTAGCCCGATCAGGGTATGGGGGTGGCGCAGCATGTCCAGCACCGGCGCCATGTCGCCGCCGGTATAGTTGGTCATGGGGTGATAGAGGATCGCGCGACCGTCGCGCTCCATCATCAGATCATAGGCCAATGCCTCCGGAGCGACGCCGCGCCGCGCGGCCTCGGCGGCGATGCTCTGGTCCGGATGCGGCTCATAATCCGGGGGATCACCGAACGGGAAGATCCGCTTCCAATCCCGAAAACGCTTGATCTGGGCAGGCGTGCCCCCAGGCTCCGAGATCAGGCGGGCGCGCAGCTCCGGGTCCCTCAGCGCCGCGACCTTGGCGTCGATGTCGAGACCGGCGACCTCACTCCAGCTCGGGCAGCCGAGGAACGGGTTTTCGGAAAGCTCGAAGCCGAGCAAGGTGCTGGTGGGGCGCCCCCGCACCTGACCGGTGATGCGCAGCCCCTCGTCGTTCGCCGCCTCGATCCGGCCCAGCAGCTCGCGCCATTCGGCGGGATGCGAGTCCTTTTGCAACAGCGTCAGGGTCAGCGGTCGGCCAGAGCGCTTAACCAGGCGACGCAGCAGGCCGAACTCCGCCTCCTGGGCGTCGCCGAAATCCGCCACCACCTGAAGCCAGCCGCGCCCGACCGCGCCGACCGCGTCGACGATCTCGGCCAGTTCCTCCTCCGCCGCGCCATAGGAGGGGATCGGCTCGCCCTCGGCGGTGCGATGCTGCAAGAGACGCGAGGTGGAGAACCCGAAGGCGCCGGCGCGAATGCCCTCGCCGGCCAGCCGCGCCATCTCGGCCCGGTCCTCCGCCGTCGCCGGCTCCCGCTCGGCCCCGCGCTCGCCCATGACATAGACCCGGAGCGCCGCGTGCGGCACTTGCGTCGCCACATCCACGTCGAAGCGACGGCCTTCCAGCATGTCGAGATAGTCGGGAAAGCTCTCCCAGGTCCAGGGCAGGCCCTCGCGCATCACCACCTCGGGGATATCCTCGACCCCCTCCATGAGCGAGATCAGCATATCCCGCTGATGCGGCCGCACCGGCGCGAACCCGACCCCGCAATTGCCGAGCAGAACCGTCGTCACCCCATTGCACGAGGACGGCGTGATCTGGTTGGCCCAGGTCGCTTGCGCGTCATAGTGGGTGTGCACATCGACGAAACCGGGGATCACCAGCCGGTCACGCGCGTCGATTTCCTCGGCCCCGGTCGCGGTGATGGCGCCGATCTCGGAGATCAGGCCGTCGCTGATCGCGACATCCGCCTCGAACGGCTCGGCCCCGGTGCCGTCGACGACGGTGCCGTTACGGATGACGATATCGGGAGTGGTTGTCATGGCGCGGGCCCTTCCGTCGCGAGATGGCGTGACTATACACGCCCGGTTCTCGACGTTCGATAGTGGTTAGAGACCCCGTTGGTCACCCAACCGCCCTGTCATCGCGGACCTGATCCGTTGGTGGTCGGTTTAAAACTCGTTTGGTGGAGCTACCCTCTCATCGTCACCCCGCGTCAAGCGCGGGGTGACGATCCAAAATTGCAACATCGAATACTTTGGGTAACAAAGCGCGACATATCCGTGTTACCGCACCCGCATCGACGCCCCGCCCCCCCTAACCCTCGATCACCCCACCCCAGGTATCCGGTAGCGAGAAACCCTCGCGGAACGGGTCGGTGGGGTCGATGCCGATCTGGCTGATCCCGTAGATCCAGCAGCGCCCGGAAAGCGTCGTGTCGACCGCATCGAGAGCGCCGACGCGGCTGGCGTCCGTTATATGGGTCTGGAACGCGCCGCCGATGATCGAGCGGGTGCGCAGGACGTCGCCGACCCGGTTCTCGCCTCGGGCGACCCGTAGCGCGGCAAGCGCGGCGCTGCCGGTGCCGCAGGCCGAGCGGTCGACGCGGCCCGGGCGCATGGTGGTGCAGGTGAGTACCGCGCCGTCCTCGGCCCCGTCGACGAACATCACATGGGTCAGCGCGTTGAAATCCGCCACCTCGGGATGTTGAACCGAGATTTCGGACGCGATCTGGTTGCGCAACGCGACCCCGGTCCGCGCCAGGATACCGGCGTTCTCGGGGATGATCTCGAGGCCGATCTCGGCCACATCGATGATCGCGAAATACATGCCGCCAAAGCACAGGTCATAGCGGACCGCGCCATGCTCGGCTGACTGAACAATGGCGTCGGTTCGATCGACGAAAGCCGGCGGCATGGCGATGCGCAGACGCTCCACCCGACCCTTGGCGCAGTCGGCGATCGCGGTGACCAGCCCGACGGCGGTATCGAAGACGACGCGGGTCTCCGGCTCGGCCATGGGGATCGCCCCGGTCTCGATCAGCGCCGTCGCCGCGCACATCATGTTGGAGCCGGACATCGGATAGGCGCTGTTGGCGAGGAACAGCATGAAACCCACATCCGCCTCGGGCCGTGTCGCGGGGACCAGCAACACCACCGCGGTCGTCGGCCCGCCCCGCGGCTCCAGCACCAGGGTCCGGCGAAGGGAATCATCCACGGTGTTGATATGGGCGAGCTTGTCGGCCATCGTCGCGCCGGGGATATCCAGCACCCCCGAGGTAATCACCCGCCCAATCTCGCCCTCGCAATGTACATCGACGAGTTGCAGCGTTCGTGACCAGTGCATGGGGTCCACCTTCCGAAAAGATCCAGGCGATGATGCCCGAGCGGATGGCCGGTTGTCCGGTGAAATCTTTAACGCGGTCCTTGTGCCACCGCGCCTCAGAAAACGCCGGCTTCCAGCCCCGCGGCCATGGCCATGCCGAGTTCCTTGCACTGGCCGACGAAATCCTCGTTCCAATCACCGCGACAGATCAGCGGGTCCTGAACCGCGCGCCACCGAAGCCCGGTGATGATGGTCTCCACGCCGCGCCTGGTGCCGGTTCCGTCCATCCCGGCACGGATATAGAGCGCGAAGGGCTTGCCCTGGGCGACCTCCAGCACCGGGTAGTAGGTCCGGTCGAAGAAATCCTTCAGCGCTCCGCTCATATAGCCGAGATTTTCCGTGGTCCCGAGGATGATCGCGTCGGCGGCGAGCACGTCGTCCGGGCCGGCCTCGAATGGAGTCTTGGCCACCACCTCGACGCCCTCGATATCGGGATGCCGCGCGCCCGACAGCACCGCGTCACGCAACCGCGTGGTATTCGGCGAGGGCACATGGGCCACGACCAACAAGCGTTTCATCCACCCCCCTCTCACCCCCGGCCTCAATATCGCCGACGTCAAAATCCTGGGCCTCTATATCCCCAGGAGCGAACACATAGGCGATCGCTATCCCCGGCGACGGCCATTTCCTTCGCCGCCCGTCATACCCGCTTGCCAGCGCGTGGCGGAAGCGGCTGAATACCCAAAACATATCATCGACGGGAGGACACCACATGGGCAAGCTCGA
>JADHLJ010000054.1 GCA_016780745.1 Alphaproteobacteria bacterium
TGCACCGCGCCCGGGCAAATTCCCAGCACCCGCATGCCGTCCTCCAGCGCGTGCGCGCCCATGGCATTGGTAAACCCGATGATCGAGGCATTGCCGGCGGAGCCCGCCACGTATTTCGGATCCACGCGTACCCCGGCCAGTCCGATGACGTTCAGGATCACGCCGCCACCGCTTTCCTTGATCAGGGGATAGAACCGCCGGGTCATGTTGATGTAACCGAAGACCTTCAGATCCCAAGCCTCGCGCCAGGTCTTCTCGTCCACCGCCTGAATATCACCGCCTGGGATCGCGCCGGCGTTATTCACCAGAATATCGATATCGGCGCAGCGTTCGGCCAGGGTGTCGACATTGGTTGAATCAGACAAATCCAGTGGGTGAATCGTCACCTCGACATCGTGCTCTGAGCGGATCGCGGCGCGCGCCGCCTCGAGATCGGCCTCGGTACGCGAGGTCAGGTGAAGATTACAGCCTTCCGCCGCGAAGCCATGCGCGCAGGCCAATCCGATACCCTTTGAGGCTCCGGTTATCAGTACCGTCTTGCCGGCGAGATGCAGATCCATGGTGCCAAGTCTCCGTGATGGAAGTTTTCCGCTGGGACGCGATCTTGAGACGACAGATACCATCTTGGCAAGCAGAGTGGATTTTTCAGCACATACCCGTGAAACTTGCCCTTGAATAACCAGGAGATCGCGGAGCGCGGGCGCCGGAGAGTTTTGCTTCTGATCTCAAGGTTTCATGGGCTAAGCTGTTTGAAAATTTGCGTTGAGGGCACGCGAGAAAAACGCCTCCCAGAAGGAACCGAAGTGGCAAGCCGCGATTCGATTGAATGGAAGGTCGATACGCCCAACGTGAAATTGGGCGCGGTCGTGTTGCCATTCGTAACTTGGGCGGTGATCGCGGTCTTGGCGCTCAGCGCCCTCGGCTATGTGGCGATCACCCATCTTAACGACCTAGATCGCGCGTCCCAGCGGCACCTCGCAACCACCGCCTTGACCCTGGAACGCGATCGGCTCGAGACCCTGACCTCGGAATACAGTTGGTGGGATGTGGCGATCGAAGAGCTGTTTCCGATACCGAACGAGGAGTGGATCGAAGAGAATATCGGTCTGCATGCCCACGGCAATCTCGATATCAATCTCACCGTGGTGGTGGGTAGCGGCGATCGGGTTCATGTGGCCTATCGGGACAAGGAATATATAGAACTCAACCCGGACTTCGCCCAATTCCCCGACATTCAACACCTCATCCGCGAGGCCCGCGCCTCTCCCATGGACCCGCTTAAGACCACCAGCGGATTCGCCGAAATCATGGGCCATGTATACATCCTCGGCGTAGGCGCGTTTTCGCCGGAAATCCCACCAGAGGGAGCCGCGCCGGACCCGACCCGCCCCGTCCTGATATATGGACGGCGAATTGGCGAGTCGTTTCTGGAGACCCAGGCCACTAATTTTGGTTTCAAGGACCTGCGCGTGACGGCGGCCACCGAGCCCCACAACCTGGTCATTACCTCGCCAACCGGTGTCGCTCTCGCCGGCCTTGCCTGGAAGGCGGGCGCGTCGGGAACCGAGCTCACAACGCGGTTGATCATCCCGGCCATCGCGGTATTGACAATTCTCGGCATTCTCGCGGGGTTCTTCCTGCGACGCGCCCAGGATATGAGCAAGGCACTTGCCAGCGCCGCCGATGTTACCTCGCTCAGGAACGAACAGCTTCGACGAAGCGAGAGCGAGGCCGTGCGCTCCCAATCACTGGCCGAGCAGGCGAGCGCGGAAAAGGAGCGGGCTTTGGTCGAGCTACGAAAGCGAAACGACGAGTTGCTCGTGGCCAGGCATGACGCCATGCAGGCCAGCCAAGCCAAGACAATGTTTCTCGCCTCAATGAGCCATGAGCTGCGCCCGCCCTTGAACGCCATCATCGGCTTTTCCGAGATCCTCAAGGACCAGCGCTTTGGACCGCTTGGCTCGGACCGCTACGTCGATTACGCCGACAATATCAGGGCAAGCGGCACGCACCTGCTTTCCTTGATCAACGACGTTCTGGATATCTCGAAAATCGAGGCCGGCAAGATGTCCATCGAGCCGGAACCGGTTTCCGTGAATGACTTGGTGACGAGCACCCTGCGGCTGTTTTTGGAACAAGCGCATTCGGGCGGCGTTTCGATCTCATCCGACCTGGATGCACGCGACATCACGATCCAGGCCGACCCTCGGGCAATAAGGCAAATTCTGGTGAACCTGCTGGCCAACGCGCTGAAATTCACCAGCCCCGGTGATGAGATATCCGTGACGACGAAATCCCCTCAATCGAAAGGCGAGAAAGCGGAGAAGACCGAAAACGATCGGATGGCGATTGTCGTGTCCGACACCGGTCCTGGTATCCCGGCGGAGTTTCAAGACGCGATATTCCTGCCGTTCAATCGCGGGCCGGAGATTTCCGACAAGGATGGCGGAACCGGGCTGGGGCTCGCGCTGGTGAAGGCCTTGACGGAGCTGCATGACGGCCAGGTGACGCTAAAAAGCGACAAGGGCGCCGGCACGACCGTCACCGTGGAGTTGCCGATTGGGTCCGCCAAGGAGGATAAGCGTACCGACTGAAGCCCGAGCCGACGGTCGACTTGCGCAACGCGGTCTTCCAATCTTGCCTCGGGCGTCGCAAACTCCCAACACCACACCGGAACCGGAGGGACGTCATGAGTGACCGGACATGGGATCCGATCGAGTTCGAGCTGTTGCGCAACGCGGTGGTCTCGATCGCCGATGAGATGGCGCTGACGATCATGCGCACCACCTATTCCGGTGTCCTGCGGGACAATATGGACTTCTCCACCGCGTTTTGTGACGCCGAGGGGAAACTGGTCGCCCAGGGCCTGACCTTGCCCGGGCATCTCGGCTCGCTACCCACGGCCTTGGGCGCGGTGGTGGAGCGGTTCGGGGAGGTCATGCAGCCCGAGGATATGTTCTGTCTGAACGATCCGTTTGCCGGCGGCATGCATTTGCCGGACATCTTCATCTTCAAGCCGATCTTTCATGAGGGCCGACGCATCGCCTTCGCGGCGACGATCTGTCACCACACCGATGTCGGCGGCCGGGTCGCGGGTTCGAACGCCTCGGACTCCACGGAGATCTATCAGGAAGGCCTGCGCATTCCACCGATGTACATGTACGAGCAAGGCAAGCGGAACGAGACCCTGTTCAGCCTGATCGAGGCCAATGTCCGGGTTCCGGTAAAGGTCTTCGGCGATATCCGGGCTCAGCTCGCGGCCTGCAACATCGCCGAGCGCCAGTTCCTTGAACTGGTGGCCGAACACGGCGTCGACACGATGACCAACTTCCTGGTGGATTTCGTCGATTATACCGAGCGTGTCACCAAGGCGGCCTTGCTTGAGCTTCCGGACGGAGAATGGAGCTTCGAGGACTGGATCGATGACGACGGCGTCGATGTCGGCAAGCCGATCCGGCTGTTCGTGACGTTCCGCAAAAAAGGCGACCGGATGTTCGCCGACTGGACCGGCACCTCGGATCAGGTCAAGGGCGCGATCAACAACACCCTGTCTTTTACCAAGGCGGCGACCTATTGCGGGGTCAAATCCATCCTGCCGAACGACGTGCCCGCCAATGAGGGGTTCTTTCGCTGCATCGACGTCACCGCGCCGCCAGGCACGATCGCCAATGCCGTGCTGCCGGCGGCCTGCGCGGCCCGCGGCCTGACCGGTTTTCGCATGGTGGACTGTGTCCTCGGCGCCTTGGCGATGATGCTGCCGGACAAAGTCATGGCGGCGTCGGATGGCGGCAATACCGGCGTGTCGATCGGCGGCTATGACGATGACCGCAATCCGTTCATCTATGTCGACTTCGCCTGTGGGACCTGGGGCGCGCGCCCTTGGGCCGACGGACTTTCCGGCAATTCGAACCTTTTCGCCAATATGGCGTCCCAGTCGATCGAGGTCTGCGAGGCGGAGAACCCAGTCGAGATCCTGGCCTATGAGTTCGTTCCCGACCGCGCCGGACCAGGCAAATTTCGCGGCGGCGCGCCCTATCGCCGGGACTATCGCCTGCTTGAGAAGGAGGCGGTCCTGCAGGTCCGCTCCGACCGAGCCGTCTTTCGCCCCTATGGCCTCTATGGCGGCAATCCCGGCGCGCCATCGCGCAACACCATGAACCCGGGTGCCGAGGATCGCCCGCTCGATTCGAAACTGACCATGACCATGTTCGCCGGCGAGGTGTTCCGCCACGAGTTGGCCGGCGGTGGCGGCTGGGGTGACCCGCTGGAGCGGGAGCCGGGCATGGTCTTGCGGGACGTGCGGAACGAGTTGGTCAGCGTCGAGCGTGCCTTCGAGGATTACGGCGTGATTATCGACACCGAGTCCTGGACCGTCGATCTCGGTGGAACCGAACGCCGCCGCGCCGAGATCCGTGCCACCCGGGTCGGAGAGGCCCAAGCGGTGCTGTGGGAAGACTGGCCCCGCGCCGATCAGGCCGCGCAATAGTAGAGTCGGATAGGGATTCGGATATGAGCATGTTTCGCGTCGGCGTCGATATCGGCGGCACTTTCACCGACATCGTTTTCCTGAACGCCGAGGGTCGGCTTTACACCAAGAAAGTCCCCTCCAGTGTCGACAACTACGCGCGCGCCATCGTCGAGGGCGTTGCCGAGGTCTTCGCCGACGCCGGCATTGGCGCCGAGAACATTCACGAAATTCGGCATGGCACCACCGTCGCCTCGAACGCGATCCTGGAACTGAAGGGCGCGCGGGTCGGCCTGATCACCTCGGCCGGTTTCCGCGATGTTCTGGAGATTCGAACCCTGCGCATGCCACGTCTCTATGATCTCGCGTGGGAGAAACCACCGGCATTGGTAGACCGCTATCTGCGTCAGGTTGTCGATGAACGCGTCAACGCCGACGGTGTCGTGGAACGGGCACCGAGCCGCGAGGATATCGAGCGCGCCGTCGACAAGCTCTTGGAAGAGAATGTCGAGGCCATCGCCGTCTGCCTGATCAACGCCTACGCCAATCCCGCCCATGAGCGCGCGATCGAAGCGGTGATCCGCGAGAAGGCGCCGGACCTCCCGCTCTGTGTCAGCGCCGACGTGCTGCCGGAGATGAAGGAGTATGAGCGGACCTCGACGACGGTCATCAATGCCTATGTCCTGCCGGTTGTCGGCGCTTATCTCGCATCCCTGCGCAAAGGGCTGGACGCCGACGGCATCACGGCACCGATCTATCTGATGCAATCCAACGGCGGCCTGACAACGGCCGATACAGCGGCGCGCCTGCCGATGCACATCATCGAATCCGGTCCCGCCGGCGGGGTCATCGGCAGTCAGGCCATCGCCCGGGCCTCGGACCTCGAGGACGTGATCACCTTCGACATGGGCGGCACCACCGCCAAGACCTCGATGATCGCCGGCGGCGAGGTTACGCGCGCGCTCGATATGCAAGTCGGTGGCGGGATCATGCATGGCTCGCGTCTGCTGACCGGCGCGGGCTACGCACTCAAGGTTCCGGCCATTGATCTCGCCGAGGTCGGCGCTGGCGGCGGCTCTATCCTGAGTGTCGACGCCGGCGGATCGCTCAAGGCCGGTCCGCACAGCGCGGGCGCCTCTCCTGGCCCGGTTTGTTATGACGCGGGCGGCGAGGAACCGACGATCACCGACGCCAACGTCCTTCTCGGCTATATCAATCCCGGGCATCTGGTCGGCGGCGCGCTCAAGCTCAACCGAGACAAGGCCGCCGAGGTCTTCGAGGCCAAGGTCGCCAAGCCGCTGGGCCTGCCGCTCGATGTCGCGGCCCATGGCGCGCATCTGATCTCGGCCTCGAACATGATCCGCGCGATCAAGGCGGTATCGACCGAGCGCGGTCGGGATCCACGCAACTACGCGCTCTTCGCCTTCGGCGGCAACGGCCCGCTCTTCGCCGCGGGCATGGCGGCGACGATCGGCATCAAACGGGTCATCATCCCGCCCTCTCCGGGCCTGTTCTCGTCCTTCGGCCTGCTTTACGCCGATGTCGAGCATCACTATTCCCGGACCTTCAGACGCCTGCTTTCGGACGCCGACCCCGTCGAGTTGACAGCGGCTTGGAACGGTCTCGCCGAGGATGCGCTCGCCCAACTCAAGGAAGAGGGGTTCACCGGAGCGGCGGCGGTCGTCGAAAGATCCGCCAGCCTACATTACAAGGGACAGATCTATGAGTTGGCGGTTCCGGCGCCGGAAGGCGAGCTGGACGCCGGTAAGCTCTCCGAGCTTGCCGAACGCTTCGGCAAGGAACACGAAACCGTCTACGGCCACCGCGCGGGCCCCGAGGAACCGGTGGAACTGGTCAATATCGCGGTCGTTGGGCGCGGTGTCTCGGAGGCCAGCAGAGTGCCCGACCAGCTTCACGCCGACCTCGCCGCCCGGCCCAGCGATCCTTCAAGGCAAGCCTATTTCGGCCGGGACCATGGATGGATGGAAACCCCTGTGATCGCGCGCGCCGATCTCGAGACCCCGCGCCAGGGCCCGGCGATTGTCGAGGAGTATGACGCGACCTGTCTAATCCCACCCGGCGGCACCGCTTCGCTCGACCGGTTCGGCAACATCGTGATCGATCTCTGAGGCCGCGTGACGCAAGATCCGGTTAACTCCGACACGCGCCGCCCGGCCGCGTTTCTCGATCGGGACGGAATCCTGAACGAGGATATCGGTTACGCCCACCGGCCAGATCAGATCATCTGGATTCCCGGCGCCATGGAGGCGGTGAAGCTACTGAACGACAGCGGCTTTCACGTGTTCGTCGTCACCAATCAGGCGGGGGTCGCGCGCGGTTACTACACCGAGGAAGACGTCAACGCTCTGCATGACTGGATGCGCCGGCGGCTCGCGTCCTTTGGCGCGAGAATAGATGATTTTCGTTTCAGTCCTTTCCATCCGGAATTCGACGACGGTCGGTTCAGCCATCTCGCGCATTGGCGCAAGCCCGCGCCCGGGATGCTGATTGACTTGATGAAAAACTGGCCCGTCAAAACCCAGCGTTCCTTCATGATCGGCGATCGAAACTCCGACGTTGCCGCCGCCCGATCCGCTGGACTTAGTGGACATCTGTTCACCGGCGGGAACCTGTTGAGCGCGATTCAACGGATCTTGGCGTCGGTCGACCCCAATTGACCGTTTTTTCTGTCCCGTTGTGTTGGCAGCTTGTATGACAATGCCGGATCGGCATCGCGATTTCGCCGCTAATTCGTTGGGTTTACGAGCGACTGTGTGATAGATCACATTTGAGACAAGCCCTCTGGGATTTCCAGAGGCCGGGCTCGCGACATTTAAAGAAGGAAGTGACGTTTCGATGGCTTTCGAGCGTGACATTTGGGGGGAGGAAGCCGGCGCCACGCGGTCGACGGCCACCACGCGATTCCTGCGCGATTTTCGCAAGATCCCGTCCGCCGCCACGCCTAGCATCGTGCTTGCTTCCTTTATTTCGAACGTCTCCGCGATGGCACTGCCCTTCGCGGTTCTGATCGTATACGACCGGGTCGTGCCAAACGCCGCCGAGCACACGCTGACTTTACTCATGGGCGGTGTTGTGCTCGCTCTGGCGATGGACGCCATGGTTCGCGTGGCTCGAGGCTGGATCGTTACCGACCGGGCTGGCCGATATGGTCACCGCGCCTTCATGGGCATGGTCAGCAAGGCGCTTTTCGCCGACCCCAAGGCGTTTCAATCGGTTTCCGCCGCGCGTCGGTTGGAACAGATCATGGCGATCGACACGCTTCGAGAGTCGCGAGCCGGTTATCTGCCGCAACTGATCATCGATTTCCCGTTTTTCCTCTTGTTCGTCCTCGCGGTGTTTCTTATCGGCGGCGCGCTTGGCTATGTCCTTATGGCCTGCATCGCCTTTCTCGCCGCCACGACCTGGATCAACGGCATCCGGGTGCGCCGGCGAGTCGAGGACCGCCAGGACGCGGAGCGCAGCCAAACCAACTTTCTGATCGAGATTCTGCAAGGCCTGCCGACCATCAAGACCTATTCGATGGAACGGCTTATGGTCCGCCGATACGAGCGCGTCATCCAGCGCAGCGCGTCTGTGACCCGGGATGTTGCCGAAGGCAGTGGCGACGCCCAGGCGATCGCTAATTTCGTCACTCAATTGACCGTCGCCGCCATCGTCGGCTTTGGTAGTCTCCTTGCCATCGAGGGCGCCATGACGATTGGTGGCGTCGCGGCCTGCATGTTGCTTTCCGGTCGCGCCATGCAGCCTCTCAATCGCGCGTCCCTGCTTTGGAGCCAGTATCAATCGGTTCGGATCGCCAAGGATCACGTCCAGAATTTCAGCCAGATCCCCATGGCGGCGCCAAATCGTCCAGATTTCCTGGAGGACTTCCAAGGTCGGATCGACCTCAGGGATGTCACGTTTCGATATGACACGGACCGTCCGGTTTTCGCCAACCAATCGCTCACCATCCGGGCCGGCGAAACCGTCGTTATCCGGGGAGAAAACTGGTCGGGAAAATCGACCTTGCTGGCTCTGATCGCCGGGATCGTGAAGCCCGACGAAGGCGCGGTTTTCTATGACAGCGTGGATTCCACGCAGTTGAACGATGCCTCTCTGCGCCGGGCGGTGACCTATCTCACCCAGCACCCGGTGCTGTTCGAGGGCACGATCATGGAGAACGTGTGCGGTTTCGAGATGGACGCGGATCGGACTAGAGCCGCGCTGCAAGTTTCCGAGGAACTCGGCCTCACCAATGCGGTCTCGAAACTGCCGAAGGGGTTCACAACGGAAATCACCGGAACGACGATGGACTCGCTTCCCGCGTCCCTGCGCCAGCATATTCCGATCGTTCGGGCGCTAAGCGGTGGCCCCAAGGTCATCATCATGGACGAGTGCAACTCCAATCTGGATCATGAAGCGGATATGAAGTTCCGCGAGGCGCTGGAACGTCGCAAGGATACATGCACGATCATCATGGTGAGCCAGCGACCGTCCTTCATCGCGCTTGCCGATCGGATCATCGATTTGGACGATCCCTCCACGGTTCACGCCGACATGGAAGACGAGATATTGGACGTGGAAACGCTCCCGCCCCGCGCGCTGATTGACGGAACCGGCGCGGGGGATCGCAAACCCGAAACCTCGGCGGCTAGCGATGACTGATATCGGCGGCACACTCGCGGACGCGCTCCGGCGCCAGGAGGTCGATAACTTCGAGGCATCGTCGAGGTTCGCGTCCTGCCTGATGCCCCTGTTGTCCTCCCTCGGATGGGACGGCAATACACGTGAACTTATGGAGGCACTGCCGCATTTCGCGCGCCGGCTGGACCTGATCGACCTTCGCAACAGCTTGAGCGACCTCGGCTTCGAAAGCCGGCGCAACAAGGGTCGGCTCTCGAGCCTTGATCGCAGGCTCCTGCCTTGCCTGTTCCTGCCCGGAAAGAAACCACCCATCGTTGTGCATGGACGCAACGAGAAGGGTTTCGCGATTTTCGACAGCGCTGATCAGGAAGTAAAAACCGTCAGTGGACGGGGCTTGAAAGGCTATTATTACACCTTCGAGCGCAAGGACGAGCTGGCGGAGCGCAAGCGCGAGACTCGAAGCTTTACCTGGCTGACCGTGCGCCGTTTTTGGGCCGCGGCCGTCATCGTGGCGGCGGCCAGTATCCTGACATCGATGTTCGGCCTCGCCATCCCGCTCTTCGTGATCGCGATCTACGACATCGTCATCCCCGCCTCCTCGATCGAGAGCCTCTACTGGCTCATTCCGGGGGTGCTGATCGCCTTGATCGCGGATTTATTATTGAGACGCATCAGAACCGACGCGGTATCGCACGTCGCCGGTCGACTGGATTATCTGGTGTCGACCGAGACCTTCCGCCGGGTACTCGAACTGCCGCCGGCCACAAGTGACACGGCGAATTTGGGCGCGCAACTCAGCCGATTGAAAAGTTTTCAATCCATCCGCGATCTTGTGAATAGCCCGCTCGCGAATACGGTACTCGAACTGCCGCTGACAATCACCGCGATGATTCTGATCGGCGCCGTGGCGGGAGGTCTCGTGATCATCCCGCTTCTTGGGATATTGGCCTTCGTCATTCTCGGAATCGGTTTCATTCCGGCGATCCAGCGCGCCGAGGCCGATGCCGGGCGCGCCAAGGCAAACCGTGATCAACTCCTCACTGAACTGGTTACGCATCAACGCGCGGCCCGTGAAGCGGTGATCGAGGAAAGCCTGTTCGACCGAATGCGTCCTTTATCCGCCCGGATGGCGGTGGAGCGTTCACGAGCGACCATGCGCATGCTGGCGCTCCAGACCATGAGCCACACGGTTGTTCAGGGCACGGGCCTGCTGACCCTGCTTGTGGGTACAGTGGAGGTGATCAACGAGAACATGACAACCGGCGCCCTCGTCGCGTCGATGACCCTGATTTGGCGGGCATTGGCACCGATCCAGATAGGGTTTCAAGCGCTGCCGAGGGTGACGCAAATCCGTTCGACCTTCGATCAGTTAAACCGGTTGATGCGCACCCCCTCTGAACCACGTGGGGACGACACGGAAATCAGCGAGCACCGGTTCTCGAATGTCATCTCGATCCGCCGGGTCTCGCTGCGATACAAGGAGGACGCGGATCCGGCGCTGCTCGCGGTCTCCACCGATATTCAGCCCGGTGAGCTTATCGCGCTGACCGGACCAAGCGGCGCTGGCAAGTCGACATTGCTTAAGATCGTCGCCGGGGTTTTGAAGCCGCAAGCCGGGAGCGTGTTCTACGGCGGCGTGGAACAACGCCAGCTGCGCGCAACGGAGATGCGAAAGTCGATCGCCTATCTCCCCCAGGCCTGTCACCTATTCCACGGAACCATCGCCCAGAACTTGCGCCTGGTGGAGCCTGCAGCCACCGACGAGATGCTACGTGACGCTGCCATCGCCGCCGGGGTCTTCGAGGAAATCGCCAATCTTCCCGACGGATTCGAAACCTGGATCGGTGATGAAAAACTCGAGAGCCTTCCAGAGAGCTTCCAGCAAAAATTGAGCCTCGCCCGACTTTGGCTGAAGGACGCGCCAATCCTCCTGCTTGATGAACCTTCCCAGAATCTGGACGCCATTGGCGAGGAAGCTTTTGCCAGGACGTTGGAGGCCATGCGTGGCAAGCGCACCATTGTCTTCGTCAGTCATCGCCCGAGCCAGATGCGCGCGGCGGACCGGGTCCTTGTTTTGACCGCGGGACGTCTGACGTCCGATACGAAGAATGAAAGAAATGAAGCGATCGAATCGAAGCAGGGAGCGGCTTAGATGAGCAGCACCGAAAAAATGCCGGCCGTGGCGCCGCGCAAGCGACCGCCGGCCCTGCGAACCACCTATCTCGCCCAGTCCATCCAGCTCGAGGAAGGCACCTCACCGCGCCTGGTCCGGCTGATGATCTATCTGCTGGCCTTGGTTCTGGTCGTGTCCATCGTCTGGTCGATGTTCGCCCGGCTTGACCAGGTTGCCCGAGCCGACGGGCAGGTTCTCCCTTCCAGCGCGGTTCGCCAGCTTCAACATCTCGAGGGCGGCATCGTCGCGGATGTCCTGGTCGAAGAAGGCCAGATCGTCGAGGATGGCGACCTGCTGCTGCTGCTCAGCCCGACATTCGCACGCTCGGAACTCGCCCAGTTGCGCGCCCGCGAGGCGTCCTTGCAGGCCCGATTCATTCGTTTGAACGCCTTTGTGACCGGTGATGAGCCGTATTTCGGCGAACTCGATCAGTTTTTCCCGGCCCTGGTCGCCGAACACCGCGCGCTCCTTCGCTCGCAGAACGAGAGTCGCGGTAACCAATTGAAGGTTTTGGGCCGACAGATCAATGAACGGCGGGTCGCGCAAAAGACCTTGTTTGAACAGAAAACCACGATCGAACGCAGCGTTGAGCTCGTCGCCGAGGAAGCCACTCTACGCGAGGGCTTGATGAAAAAGGGCTTGACCCCGCGCTTTAAGTATCTCGACGTGTTGCGGCTACTCAACACCACCCGCGGCCAATTGCTGCAGATCGAGGGACTAATCGCGAGAGCCAAGGAAGGCGTGGCCGAGGCCGAGACCCGCCTGGCGGAAGTCGAAAGCCGTCTTAAGAATGACGCGCTCTCGGAGATCAGCACGGTATCGGCCGAGCTTTCGGAAATTCGCGAGTCCATGGCCCGTTACGAAGATCGGGTCAAACGACTCGAGGTCCGCGCTCCGGTGCGCGGCGTTGTTCAGAAGTTGACCTATTCAACGGTCGGAAGCGTAATCGCCGCCGGCGAGGCGATCGCGGAGATCGTCCCTCTAGATGACAGGATGGTTGTCGAGGTCAAACTCAATCCCAAGGATATCGGCTTCGTGGAAATCGGCCAGGAGGCCACGGTCCGCTTTACCGCTTATGACTATGCACAGTTTGGCGGCGTGGCAGGCCATGTGCGGCATATCTCGCCAACCACCGTCGCCAGCGAAACCGGCAAGGCCTTTTACAAGGTCGTGCTGGAGCTGGAGAATGATCAGGTGGGCGGGCAGGTCGGTGAGAACCGTATCCTGCCGGGCATGGTTGTTCAGGCGGACATTCGAACCGGCCAGCGCACGCTGTTCGAATATCTCAGCAAACCGGTAAGCCGGGCCTTGTCGCTGGGCTTCACCGAGCGCTGATCATTCTCAATATCATCGGTGACGGAATACCGTTGCTCTTTGGCATGAGGCGGGGCGACCAAGTCGGGCTTGGCTCCTGGCGAGTTCGGGGAAACGATTCTTGATCATCGGAAGCGGGCGGGGCGGCGGTATCGATCAGCCCCACTAAAGAGCTCTCCCCGCTATCGTCGCCCCTGAGAGCGTTGCCCCCCGGAGAGCGTTGCCCCCCGGAGAGCGTTGCCCCTTGAGAGCGTTGCCCCGGTCCGGTGCGAAAGCAGGGCCCCTGCCGCCCAGATTAGCTTGCGCATCCGACCGGCATTCGCGACGCCGCGACCTTGGCCAAGAGAACAGCGGTTTCGTTCCGACGGAACTCTACACCAAGGTCGAAATCTGGATGCTTGAGTCCAGATCGTCCGAGGCGGCGGCGTCACTTACTTCGACGGTATCCCCGCCACTCCAGTCATCGTTCGCCGCCGCTTCGTCGCCGGTGGAGACAACCGCGTCCTCCGCCGGCTGTTCGCTAACGGTCATCCAGTCCGGTGAACTTTCGGAACCGCCGTCCAACTCGGCATAGAGCGCGAAATCCTCCTCTTCACCAGAGCCGTCGACGCCACCGACATCATCGCCGCCTTCATCACCCGTGACAGCTCCGGCCTCCTCGCCTCCGACATCGCCGTCGGATTTGTCGCCCGTTTCTTCGCCGGCGACCTCCTCGGCCTCCGCCGCGTCCGAATCGGTTGTCTTCTCTTCGCCGGCCTCGGCGCCGGTTTCATCACCACTCTGGGTTTCATCACCACTCTGGGTTTTTTCATCAGCCTCGGCACCGGTGGCGTCCTTGGCCCCAGTATCCTTGGCCCCAGTATCCTTGGCCCCTGTATCCTTGCCTTCGGCGTCGGTGTCGTCGGTGCTCTTGCCTTCGGCGTCCTCGTCGTCGAGGTCCTTGACGGACTCGGTTTTGCCGTCTTCGGCGCCCTCTTCGACGCCATCCACGCCGGTCGCGGCCTCCGAACCGGTTTCCGTCACCGCGTTCGGATCCTCGATGATCTTGAGATCGGCCGTCGCCGGGTCGCTTGAGACCCCGTGTTCATCCTCGACCGAGACCGAGATCTCATGAGATCCGCCGTCCTGGCTCACCGTATCGTTCTTCACCGAAACGGATCGCAATACCTTGGTATAAGACGACGGGTCGGCGCTGCCCTCGAAGCTGATCTGGACACCGCCACCCTCGACATGGGTGACTTTCACCTCGATCCCCGTATCGCCGGTATCGAAGAGCACTTCGGCGCCTTCGCCCAGATTGTCGATCGTTACCGTCGCGGATTCGAGATTGTCCTCGCGGTCGTCATCCGTGATTTCAACCTGAGACAGAAGCGCCGTCGTGGCCTCGCCACCACTACCGCCGTCTTGAGAACCATCATTCGACGCATTGTTTCCGGAAGCACCATCGCGATTGCCATCGCCGGCGGACTCGTCGAGAATTTGCGCGCCGTTCTCGCCGACCAGTTCAGGTCCTCTCGCGGCGGTGTCCTCGACAGGCTCCGCGGCCGCGGCAAAGTCGATCTGGACCGGTTCGACACCGCGTACGACCGGCTTGCGGCTAAGTTCGACCGACCTACCGTCGACCGTTACTTCCATTTGCTCGAAGCCGCTGGCCCGAACGTTCAGCTCATCGAACCTACTTGTCGAGTCCGCGTCGATCTTGCCGTCCTCGACATCGGCGAAGTAGTCCTTCGCCTCGAAGAGCGCGTCATCATAATTCCCGCTTTCGTACTGCTCCTGCGTTAACTCCAGGCGCAAGGTGTCGTCGCCACTACCGCCTTGGATCGTGTCGTCGCGCCGCTCTCGGGAATTCTCCGCGACATTGATCGCAACCACGTCGTCGCCCGAACCGGCATCGATCACATCGGCGCCGGAACCACCCCGGATCGTATCGTCACCTGCTCCCGCGATGATCCGGTCGGAGCCCGCGCCACCATCGATGGAATCATCACCACGTCCAGCGACGATCCGGTCATCTCCGCGACCCGCGTCGACAATGTTGTCGCCATCGCCGACTGAAATCGTATCGCGCCCCGAGCCGGTGGTGACCCGGTCATCATCCCGTCCGGCGATAACGCTGTTGTTGCCGTCGCCGGCATTCACGACATTGTCGCCATCGCCAACATTGATACGGTCGGAATCACGCCCCGCCGTGACCCGGTCGTCGTCTCGCCCAGTGGTGACCGTATTATTGCCGTCACCGGCATTCACCACATTGTCGCCATCACCAACCGAGATACGGTCGCTACCGCGGCCCGTGGTCACACGATCATCACCGCGTCCGGCGGTTACCGAGTTATTGCCGTCGCCGGCATTCACCACATTGTCGCCATCGCCGACCGAGATACGGTCACTGCCGGAACCAGCGCGCACGGTGTCGTCACCGCGACCAGCCGTTACGGTATTATGACCACCGCCAACATTCACCACATTGTCGCCATCGCCGACCGACACGCGGTCGCTGCCACGACCCGTGGTCACACGGTCGTCGCCGCGGCCGGCGGAGACGGAGTTGTTACCGTCACCGGCGTTTACGACGTTGTCGCCATCGCCGACCGAGATACGGTCACTGCCGGAACCAGCGCGCACGGTGTCGTCACCGCGACCAGCCGTTACCGTATTATGACCACCGCCAACATTCACCACATTGTCGCCATCGCCGACCGACACGCGGTCACTGCCGCGGCCCGTGGTCACGCGGTCGTCACCGCGCCCGGCGGTTACCGAGTTGTTGCCGTCGCCCGCGTTTACCACATTGTCGCCGTCGCCCACGCTGACGCGGTCACTGCCACGGCCCGTGGTCACGCGGTCATCACCGCGCCCGGCGGTTACAGAGTTGTTGCCGTCGCCGGCATTGACCACATTGTCGCCGTCGCCGACGCTGACGCGGTCACTGCCGCGGCCCGTGGTCACGCGGTCATCACCGCGCCCGGCGGTTACCGAGTTGTTGCCGTCGCCCGCGTTCACGACATTGTCACCGTCGCCCACGCTGACACGGTCGCTGCCCGAGCCAGCACGCACGGTGTCATCGCCGCTGCCCGCCGCAACGGAGTTGTTGCCGCTGCCCGCGTTGATCGCGTTGTCGCCGCTGCCGGCGCTGATCGCGTCGCTGCCGGAGCCGCCATTGATCGTGTCGTCGCCGGAGCCCGCATAGATCCGGTCGTCGCCAGAGCCGCTATCGACCCGGTTATCGCCATCACCGACATTGACCGAGTCTCGACCGGAGCCCGTGCGTACACGGTCGTCGCCACGACCGGCGGAGACGGAGTTGTTGCCGTCACCGGCGTTCACGACATTGTCGCCATCGCCGACGCTGACGCGGTCACTGCCGCGGCCCGTGGTCACGCGGTCATCACCGCGCCCGGCGGTTACCGAGTTGTTGCCGTCGCCCGCGTTTACCACATTGTCGCCATCGCCCACGCTGACACGATCGCTGCCCGAACCAGCACGCACGGTGTCATCGCCGCTGCCCGCCGCAACGGAGTTGTTGCCGCTGCCCGCGTTGATCGCGTTGTCGCCGCTGCCGGCGCTGATCGCGTCGGACCCGGAGCCGCCATTGATCGTGTCGTCGCCGGAGCCCGCATAGATCCGGTCGTCGCCAGAGCCGCTATCGACCCGGTTATCGCCATCGCCGACATTGACCGAGTCTCGACCGGAGCCCGTGCGTACACGGTCGTCGCCACGACCAGCGCTGACCGAGTTGTTGCCGTCACCGGCGTTTACGACATTGTCGCCATCGCCGACCGACACGCGGTCACTGCCACGGCCCGTGGTCACGCGGTCATCACCGCGCCCGGCGGTTACCGAGTTGTTGCCGTCGCCCGCGTTTACCACATTGTCGCCGTCGCCCACGCTGACACGGTCGCTGCCCGAGCCAGCACGCACGGTGTCATCGCCGCTGCCCGCCGCAACGGAGTTGTTGCCGCTGCCCGCGTTGATCGCGTTGTCGC
>JADHLJ010000055.1 GCA_016780745.1 Alphaproteobacteria bacterium
ATGGCGAAGGACTCCCGCAACGCCGGATCCGTGACGATCCGCGCCGTGCCGTTGATCCGCATCGTCTCGTTCACGCCGGGGATCAGGAACAACAGCGAAATCCGGGGGTCGCGAACCAGATTGCGCAGGCTATCGAGGCGGTTGTTGCCGCGGCGGTCCGGCATCATCACGGTCTTTCTGTCGGTCACCCGCATGAAGCCCGCGGGATCACCACGCGGCGAGCTGTCCAGGCCCTCGGGCCCCACCGTGGCCACAACAACGAAGGGCGCGGCCTCGATGAACTGACGGTAGTGGTCGGAGATATGGTCGATCTCCTTGGTCAGGGCGCGCTCCACCGGCGCGCCATAGATCTCTTCCAAGGCCGCGATGGAGGTTACGTCACCAGAAACCGGGTTCGACATCTCGTTCATCGGGAAGGCTCCTTGGCCAGTTTACTCTATATGTCATCCAGCGGGTGGATCGGTCGGCGCACGTTCTTGTAGGCGACCTCGCGAATGTTCACCCGCGCGGCGCCGGGAGTGTCGGCGGTTAGAATGCGGTCGGCATGGGCGGCGAAGGTAGCACGGAAATGCGACGGCGACTTGACGAAAACCAGCCCCGCCTTGGAGAGATCAAGACCGACCGAGCTGTATTGCCCGGTATCCCATTCCAGCCCGCCAACCGAGCGCACCGCGACCCTAAGAGAGCCGATCACCAGCACGACCGTCAGACCGAAATTGGTCTCGGCCCCGGCAAGGCCCGCGCCCATGGTGAAGACACCGTCGGTGATGGCCCGCACCCTGGCGGTGACCCGTACCGGCGGGCCGTCATCCACCGATAGTGTATGGCCGAGGTCCAGTTCCACGATGCTCCCAACCCCGGCGGCGGCGGCGGCGGCCTTGGCCGCGGCGGGCGCGTCGACCAAGGTCAGATAGGTCAACGCATCCGCCTTGTCCGCCCCTTTGGCGAGCAGGGTGCGCAGGACGGTGGCGTTATCGCCGCCGGCGCCGCCGCTGACCGCGTCGCCGCAATCCCCGACGATCGTGCATCCGGGGCCCGCCAGTCCGACATCGATGGCCTCCTCGAGCGAGGTAAGCGTGGGTAGCAGATCCTCGCGCAGATCCCAGGTCATCTCGGCGAGTGTCTCCGCCGCCGCCTGTCCGGCCGTCGTGTCTCCATCGGCGCAAACCAGGGCGGCGAAACCGATATCCTCGAAATCCAACCAGGGCTGAACCATGAAATACGATGCGGCCAGCACCTCGCCATCGCGCTCCATGCGCCGGGCCTCGGCGACCACCGCCGTCATCGGCCCCTCGGTGGTGCGCCCATTGACCGGCGAGATGATCATATCCCGCTTGGCCAGCGCCATTACCGGGCGAACCTTGCCGGCCAGCCTGTCCACCATGATCCGCGCGGTCCGCTCTCCCGTCTCGTACATGTCGATATGGGGATAGGCGCCGTAGCCGACGAAGAACACGTCCTTTTGCAGCATCCGGGGCGTCACATGGCCATGCAGATCCAACGACACCCCGATTGGGGTGCCCCCCGGAAGCGCGGCGCGGACCTTCTCGAGCAATTCACTCTCGCAATCGTTCTCGTCCTCTGTCGCCATGCTGCCATGCAGCGCCAGCAATACCCCGTCCACGGGGCCGGCGCGGCTGAGTTCTCCCAGGAGATCCTCGAGCAGGCTATTGAAACAGTCTCGGGTCAACGGGCCGCCGCAAGACCCGTGGGTCGCCAGCAGCGGCACTGTTTCATGGCCGGCATCGGCGAGGACCGAGGCCATGCCGGTAATCTCGACCCGGGCGTCGCCAAGCTCGTCCAGCACCGCCGGACCAGTGCGCACATATTGCGCCTCGAAATGCGCCCGCGTGGTCATGAACGGCGCGAAGCTGTTTGATTCCTGAATGATCTGGGCGACGGCGACACGCATGGCGGAACTCCCTTGGGACAATCCCATTAGAACCGCCAGCTTGGGTACCTGTCGAGGGCAACCCGTCGGCTCTCGAATGCCGGGAATTTGGCGATATGACCGGAAATCGTGTCCTCGGGCCGGTTACGTATCAATCATGACGTTGATGTCGTATTCTCTGAAAAGGAATAACCATGAAACAATCGAGGTTCGCCATGTTCTCGCGCAATCGGATTATTGGTTGGTTCGCATTATTCCTTGTCGTTCCATTCTTCTTTCAGACTTCGCCCGATGGCGCGAGGGCGCAACTATCGGCTCAATACGTGAACAAGCCGTATAACGACGTAACATGGGTAATGTCGCACAATTCGACATCGACCTCGATACCACTAGGCAACGCACCCGGTGAGATGGGATTCGTTCCAGGCGGCAAGGATTACAATTTCGCGGTCGATAATCAGGCCGTCTCCATCGCATCACAATTCGCCGGTGGCGTGCGCGCGTTCAAACTCCCGATCCACTGGGACCGCGACCCGTCCGCCTACGCCATTGAGTATCTCCAGAGCAAACTGAACGGCACGTTGGATAAGCTGTCCGCCATTCACACCAAAATTGGCGCGAAGAATTGCGATGCCTTGAAAAGCACGACCTCCGTGCCCTGCGGTTTCAAAAAAGAAAGTTATTCCTGCAAAAAACCTTACGGGTCGACCTGCCATCATCTGCCATGCGTGAAAATGAAAGACACAACCTGCTCCAGGCTAGTCCAAATAAATTGCCCAACCCCACTCGAAACGGCTGCTTCGAAAGCCTGCGAACTCGCCGTGGAAAGCTTGAATTCCAGCCTCGAACCGCTCCAATCACTGGAGAAGGATTTGACGGAGAAAATCTCGACCCTCGGCTCGCCGGTGATGTCCTATCGGCCCTGGGTTTGTCACGGCGTCGCGAAATCCGACTGGGACACGGTTGGCAAGGGCATTATCACTGCCTTGGCGAAGTCCGGAAAACTCGGCGACGCCGTCAAGAAGGCACTCGCGGTGTTCTCGGATGACAAGGTCGATATCCCCTTCATGCCCTGTATCGTCGACCTTCAGCGACAACCATTCGTCACGGTGATGGAGCAATTCAAACTCCTCATGGAAGCCGCCCCCACCGAGATCGTCTCGTTCTATCTGCAAACGGAAGGAAAGAAGGAGAATAAGGTTTCTCCCGACGCCATGCTGAGCGATATGAAATCCGCCGGCCTGGATCATTTGGCGCTGTCGCGGAGCAAGGGGGACCCTTGGCCAACGGTCGGCGCCATGATTAAGAACGGAACCCGGCTCGTGGTCCTCGCCAATAATAGTGGCGGGCTCAAGACACCGACATCCTGGTATCAATCATTTGGTGACAATGTCTTCAGCACCATCTGGCAATTCCCGATAAAGCACGACCGCAAGCAGGTCATGCCGGTGCAACTCGCGAACGGCATAAAGGATCTCGGCGACCTTTCGGCCAGTTGCGCGCTGGCCAGCACGCGGGCCGATCAGGAGCTCTTCCTAGTCCAACACATGATCACCTTTCGTACCTTGGTTCCACCGCTGGTGTTTTCCGGCGCGCCGATGGGAGCAAACGCCGCAAACACCCTTCCCTTGGCGCTTTACAGGTTGAACGGGTGCTGGAAGGCCCAGGGCCGCAAGCCCAACTTTCTGTTGGTGGATTTCGTGAACCTCCCGGTGATTCCCGGCAGCGGGAGCAAGGGTGTCTTGAACAATCCGCTGATCGCGAACGTCGCTGTCTTCGGCCTGCAGGAAAAAGCGTTACCAGTCCCCAATCCTTCCAAGCCATGATCGTATCGGCTATTGTCGATGGCGCGCTTCATGAGCCACCGACATGCGCCGCCACGAAATCCCGCAGCAGGTTCACGCCCGTGGTGGTGGTGATGCTCTCGGGGTGAAACTGCACCGACTCGATCGGCAAGGTTCTGTGGCGCAGGCCCATGATATAGCCGTCATCCTCGGCCCGCGCCGTGATCTCCAGCGGCCCGTCCGGATCAAGATCGTCGACGATCAGGGAGTGATAGCGGGTCGCCTGGAACGGATCCGGCTGGTTCCTGAAACATCCCTTGCCGTCATGCTTAATCGGGCTGGACTTGCCATGCATCAGGTTCGCCGCCTGGCGGATCGCGCCGCCATGGGCCATGCCGATAGCCTGATGGCCGAGGCACACGCCCAGGATCGGCAACCGACCGCTGTATTCCTCCAGCAGCTCCAGATAGCCGGTATCCCTTGGATGACCCGGCCCCGGCCCCAGCACCAGGAAATCCGGCTCCACCCGTCGAATGACCGCGTCGACCGCCTTGTCGCGGCGGACCACCGTGGTCTCGATCTCTAATTCCAACAGGTATTGGTGAATGATGTGAACGAAGCTGTCATAGGCATCGACAAGCACGGCTTTCATGGCTGGATCTCCTCTCCGGTAATGGCCCAGTAGCTGCCTGCCATCTTGGCCAGGGTCTCGCGCCACTCCTTCTCGGGCACCGAGTCCGCGACCACGCCGGCGGAGGCTCGAATGCGGTAGACACCGTCGGTGTAGAGCGTCGAGCGGATACAGAGCGCGAGATTGGTGAAGCCGGCGAAATCGATCATCCCGACGGCTCCGGCATAGATCCCGCGGCGCGCGGTCTCCAACTCCTCGATGATCTCCATGGCCCGGATTTTCGGCGTGCCGGTCATGGTCCCGGCGGGGAAAGTCGCGGCGATCACCTCATAGGGGTCCTGGCGCGCGCGTTTGGTCCCAGTAACGTTGGAGACCATGTGGATGACGTGAGAATAGACCTCCGGCTCCATCAGCACGTCGACGTCGAGGGTGCCGGGCTCGCAGATCCGGCCGATATCGTTGCGGCAGAGATCCACCAGCATGATGTGCTCGGCGACTTCCTTCGGGTCGGCTAGCAGCGCGTCCGATCGCTCGCGATCAATCGCTGGATCGCCGGAGCGCGGCACGGTACCGGCGAGTGGGCGCATGGTGACCAAGCCGTCCTCGATCCGCACGAAGACCTCCGGGCTGGCGCCGATCACCGCGACCTCCCCGAACCGCGCCAGATACATGTAGGGCGCGGGATTGCGGGCGCGGAGCCGGGCATAGACCTCAAGTGGCGTCGCCGCTGTTTCGATGCTCAACTCGTGGCCGATCTGAACCTGATAGATGTCACCAATGGCGATGTAGTCAAGCGCGGTGGCGACGTCCCGGTGATAGACGTCCTGGGTGGTTGAATCGGTCACCCGAACCGACGCGGGCACGGCGGGCGTCGGGGCATCGGGTAAGGTCTCCGCGCACCCCTCGATCACCGCCATGATGGCCTCCCGGGTCACGCCATCCCAGGCCGGCGAGGTGGCGCTGACGATCTCGCAGCGCGACGCGACCAAGTCATAGCGCACGACACTTTGGAAGATTGAAAGGCTGATATCCGGCGCGTCGGTCGCCGGCTCGATCAGATAGGGTAGCTCCTCGACATAATGCGCGGTGTCATAGCCGAAATACCCAAAGAAGCCGAAACCGAAGGTCGAGGCGGAGGTCGCGCCATCGACTTGAAAACAGCCCTGGATACGGCGCAGCACATCCCAAACATCGCTCAGCGCCGCGAGCTCAATGGTGCTGTCATCACTCGTGAGATCACCAATGGCGGCGGCTCGCGCCCGCGCGGCCACCTCGCCGACGCCATCGATGCGAACATGGTGCCGACGCACCTCGACCGTCAGCAGCTTGTTCACCCCGACGACGGCGGACCGGGTATCCGGTTTCGGGCCGGACAGGCTCTCGACGATGAAGACATGGTCCTCGCCGAGGGCCTCCGCCAGCCCGTTGAAAACGTCGAAGGGCATGCGAAACGGAGCCTCCGCGCGCGTCAAGGTGACGGGGATCGGCGGCGCGGCGACCTTGGTGGGTGATAGAGCGGTGGTCATGGCGTTTTCCTTGATCTCGAGAAGCTGGGTGGAAGACCGGTGGGGCGCGAACACAAAAAAACCCGCCAAGGAAACTTGGCGGGTCCGGCTTAACGATGCCTTGGGCGAGTGGGCGCGCTAGCCCATCGCGTGACCCATGCGACAGCGCCACCACCAGATTACGGACTGGTGGGTCGGGGTCATGCCGTCGATGGAAATCGCGTGCGTCATGGCCGCGATTAAGCCGCCGCCACGCGATGGCTGTCAAGAGGGTCGCCAGAGAGGCCCGTCACGCCTATACGCCGTGGACCCCACGCGCCACCTCTGGGGAGATCCGGTCTTCCGCCAAATCACGGCGCACCAGATCCGGATCGCGGGTCGCCGGATCGCCGTATCCTCCCGACCCAGGCGTTGTGATCGAAACCGTTCGACCCGCGGCGAGGTCGCCTCTCCCGCCGACCAGCGGTGGGTCGGCCTCAACCGAGTAGCGTCCGCCCTCATGTCCCCCGAACAGGCCCCATGGACCGGTCTTGAGACGCGTGCCCCGCACCGAGACCCAGCAATCATGATCAACGGCGCGGATCTGTCGGCGCAGCGCCATGCCGCCGCGCCAGGTACCCGGCCCGCCGGAATCACGAACCAACTCATAGCGGTCAACCACCAGGGGGTATTCCGGCTCCAGCCCCTCGATCGGCAGGTTGGAGGTATTGGTGATATGCGCCTGCACCCCGTCGAGACCATCCTTGGTTGCCCGGGCGCCAAACCCGCCTCCCAAGGTTTCGAGATAGACGTAATAGGCCCCGGTCCTTGGATTAACACCGCTGAAAGTCGCGGCCACGACCGCGCCGTTGCAGGCGGCGATCACCCGCTCCGGCACCGCCTTGGCGAGCGCGCCGAGGACGAGGTCAACCACCCGCTGGCAGGTATTGGTGCGGCCATTGACCGCCGCCGGCGGCGAAGCATTGACGATCGAAGCTTCCGGCGCGCTGACGCTGATCGGGCGGAACAGTCCGGCATTCGGCGGCGCGTCGGGATCGGCGATGGTCTTGACCGCGTAATACACCGTCGCCAAGAGGGCGGTGTTGACGATGTTCAGCCCGGCCGGAACCTGCGGTGGATTGCCGGCGAAATCGAGATGAATGGTCTCTCCCGTCACCTCGATCCGCACCTTGAAGGTCAGTGGCTCCGGCTGCTCGTCGCCTTCAAAGATGTCCTCGAAGTCGTAGACCCCATCGGGGATCGCCGCGATGCCAGCCCGCATGCGGCGCTCGGCATAATCCAAAAGCTCATCGAAAACCTGGTTCAAGAGCGGCACGCCGTAGCGATCACACAGCGCCTGGAAGCGTCGAACACCGAAATGATTGGCCGCGATCTGGGCGCGAAAATCCGCCAGACGCTCCCTTGGCACCTGACAGTTGAGCAGGATCAGATCCAGCACATCCCGCTGCAATTCTCCGGCGCGGTGCAGGCGGATCGGCGGGATGCGCAACCCCTCCTGGAAGATATGCTTGTGGCCGCGATCGACGAAATCCGCGTGATGCGCCAGGTTCGTCGCCCAACCCACCAGCGCGCTCTGGTGGAAGATCGGCGAGGCGAAAACGATATCCGGCAGATGCGTGCCGCCGCCGGTATAGGCGTCATTGCCGATGAACAGATCGCCTTCCTGGATCGTCTCCACCGGGTGACGTTTCACAACCTCCTCGACCACGCCCATGAGGGAGCCCAGATGGATCGGAATGTGCTCGGCCTGATAAAGCGTGCGCCCCGCGGCATCGAACAGCACCGTCGAGCAATCCCGCCGCTCCTTGATGTTGGTTGAGTATGAGGCCCGGATCAGGGTCTCGCCCATTTCCTCGGCGATCGAGGCAATGGCACTGCCGATGACTTCGACGGTGATCGGGTCGGGCGTGCTCATCGGACATCCCCCTCGCGCAAGGCGAGATTGAAGTAGCGGTCGACCGTCGCGGTCTGGCCGGCAAGGACCAGGGTCGTTGAATCGAATTGCGTGATTACCGCCGGCCCGGTGACTTGATTGCCTGGGCGTAGAAGATCTCGGTCATAAATCGGCGTCTCGGTGAAGGAGGCATCCTCCGACGAATAGACCGGACGCCGCGAGACCAGCGCGGGCGAGGCATCAGGCCCTTCTTCCTCGGCGCTCTCGAAGCCGGGTTTGTCCACCAATCCCGACGCCTTTAGACGGAAGGTGATCAACTCCACCGGTTCTTCGGGTGCCACATAGCCATAGCGCCGGTCATGCAGTTCCGCGAAGTTGGCTGCGAGCTGGTCCAGGAACCCGGCATCATCCGTGATCTCGGGAACCGATACATTGAGCTCGTGGTTCTGGCCGGCATAGCGCATATCGGCGGTGACGCCGATGGCCCGGCGTTCCGGCGCGACATCTTCAAGCGCGAACCAGGCCTCCGCCTCGGCCCGAAGTTGGACGATCGCGGCCCGCGCCGCGCCGATACCGTCCGCGTTCAGCCCGGTGCGCCTCGTGACCGAGAAATCCTGGCTAAGATCCGTCAACAGCAAGCCCAGCGCGCAGAGAATACCCGGATTGCGCGGGACCAAGATACGTCCCATCCCCAATTCCCGCGCCAGGCGCCCGGCATGAGCCGGCCCGCCGCCGCCGAAGGGGATCAGGCAATAATCTCGAGGATCATGGCCGCGCTGTACGGAGATCAGACGAATGGCTCGCGCCATGTTAGCGGTCACGACGCGAACGATCCCCGCCGCCGTCTCCAGCGCGCCAAGCCCAATCTTCCCGCCGAGGCGTTCCATTGCCGCCAGGGCCCGGTCATGGTCGATTTCCATGCGCCCACCGAGCAGCCGGTTCGGATCCAGCACGCCCATCACGACATTGGCGTCGGTCACCGTCGGCTCCTCATTGCCAAGCCCATAGCAGACCGGGCCCGGTTCGGCGCCGGCGCTGCGGGGGCCGACCTTGAGGAACCCGCCGCTGTCGATATGGGCGATCGATCCACCGCCGGCGCCGACGGTCTGGATATCGATCATCGGCACCTTGATCGGATAGCCATGCACCTCGGCCTCGGTGGTCAGGCCGGGCTCACCGCCCTCGATCAAGGCGACATCGGTCGAGGTGCCCCCCATGTCGAAGGTAATGAGGTCGCGCTCGCCCACGATGCGCGCGGTTTCCAGCGCCCCGACGACGCCCGTGCTCGGACCGGAAAGGATGGTGCGTACAGGCTGCGCCGACGCGGTTTCGAAGCTGATCGTGCCGCCGTTGGACTGGGTGATATGCGGGGCCACCGCGACACCCGCCTCGCGCAACCGGGGCGTGAGGTTGTCGAGATAGCCGCGCATAATCGGCCCCAGAAACCCGTTCACAACTGTGGTGCTGAGCCGCTCATACTCACGAAACTCCGGGCAAACCCGATGCGCGCAGGATACGAACACCTCCGGGCCAAGGACCTCGGCGATCCCCTCGGCGATCGCGATCTCGTGGCTTGGATCTAGAAAACCGTACAACAAACAAATCGCCACCGCCTCGACACCCTGATCCTTGAGCGCCCGCGCGACGGCTTTGATTTCCCCGGCATCCGGCGCGCGCTCAACGCGTCCGTCGTAGTGCATCCGCGCGGCGACCTCGTGCCGACGGTCGCGAGGGACCAGAGGCTCCGGCTTGTCGGTCTGCAGGTCATAGAGATGCGGCCGGCGTTGCCGCGCAAGCTCCAGCAGGTCCCGGAACCCCTCGTTGGTCACCAGTCCGGTGCGCGCGCCCCGGCCCTGGATCAAGGCGTTGGTCGAGACCGTCGTTCCGTGACCGAAGAACGAAACCTCGGCGGGCTCGGTGCTCTGGCGGCGTTCGAGAATTTGCCGGGTGCCCCCGGCTATGGCGATCGAGGGATCCGTCGGCGTACTCGGCAGTTTCCAGACCGAAACCCGACCGTTATCCTCATCCAACAGACAAACGTCCGTGAACGTGCCACCTGAATCAACGCCAATCCGAAAAGCCATGCTTACTCTCACGTCGCCCCATCGGACGCACCATACATGCATCGCGAGTGCTCCGGCGATCCCGTTGCGGATGCCTGAAAGGAAAACCACGGCAAGTCGTCACCAGCGAGACCATTGGTTCGCATTCCCGGACCATGGCAAGGTGGCATTTCCGAGGAATCCGTGGACAAGACCTCATGACCGATGAGTACCCCTTTCTAACCGCCTATCCCAACTGTCCAGTCTGTGGCGGTGACAGCCGCGAGGAAAGCACTCTGGACCGGCGCGACGCTGGTTTCTATATCCGCGCGCTCGCGACCCAGATCGGCATCACGCCCGACGTCCTGCTTGCCTTGATGCCCCTACACAGCTGCCGGCGCTGCGAGACGGTGTGGTTCGATCCCTGGTTCACGCCCGAAGCTATCGCGAGCGTCTATGGTTACGTGGGGGGGCGGCATCGCCATGGCTGGTCAATCCTGAACGCGTGGGCCAGCGGAACACCGAGAGCGGACTTGGAATTGTTGCCTAGGACCTGGAAATTATTGACCCAAGCGCTGCCGGATATCTCGAGCTACGCGGAGGTTAATTGTCCGTTTTCCGGATTGTTGTCGCACCTGCATGAACTGCGGTACCCCGAAGCGAAACGCATCTCAATCGCCGGCAAACTCATCCAGCTCGGGGGGATGTACCGCTCATCGGCGCTTGAGCCCGAATATGCCTCCGAGAGTAGCTTCGCGAAGATTACCGGTGTTGCCCCCCATTGGATTGCCGGCGGCGCGAAAGCCCCGCATCCCCGATGTTTTCTTATCAACGAGCCAAGCGGGATGTGCTGGGATCACTCCTGCATTCATCATGGAGCTAGTTGCAGGGCGTTGGCACAAGATGTTTTTTTCGACGCGCCGACCACCTTCGAAGCGCTGAGAGACCGAGGCGATCGCATATCGGTTATAGGCTTGTTTAACACGCTGGATCACTTTCCGGATCCGATGCGCGTCCTCGCCAAGGCCATTCAGTCGGCGGAGCTGGTGATCGCCGAATTGCATCCGGTCGAAAGGCCGGACCCGCAACATCTTTACAATTTCGGGAACGGTCTCGTGGATTTGCTTATCGAACGAGGAATTTCCTGTGTCGATGTGACGAGCCGGCTCACAAACAACGGTCGATTGGGTGAAAACCGTCGCTATCTGATGTTCTCGGACACCATGGACCTATCCAAACGCCTTGATGGGTCGACGCTGGACTAGCCTGGGTCCCGATCTGCTCAATCTCACTGAAACAGGGTGCGATTCACGGCCAAATCTTCGTCACCACGCGATTCCAATCGAACGGATCGCGCATTAGTGTTTCCGGACTATCCGGCGGAAAATGGGGTCGGGATCGTGATAACCCGATGTTGGGTCAACCTCATCGACCAGAACATCTCCGGTGATCGAGTGCCAGGGATAAGAATCGAAGCGCGTAGCCTTGGCGTTGCGGTTAATACAGGTGAATATGCCGCCGCTTCGAAGCGCATGGGCCACCAGGGCGAAATACTCGGAGACATTGCCTTGGGTCATCTCCCCAAAGGAGGTGATATTGACCGCGACGTCATGGCCAGCTTCGTCGAAAGCCAGGTTGTTATTGTCGTGAAACCTCAGCGAGGCATCCTCGGTCGGCTCGCCCGGAAGCGCAACGGAAACTCCCGGCGCGAAACTACGCAGCATCGCGAAGCCAAACGGAATGACGAAATCCAGGTCCACCACGTCATGGCGCCGGATCTTCGTTAGTCCATGTAGGAACATCGGCAGCAAACAACCTCCGGCGCCAATCTCTAGAACCGTCAACCCGGAATCGTTCACGCTTGTCGCATGGTTAACGATCGCCCGCGCGGCATCCAGGTTCTTGAACAGGTCATAGTGGTCGACCAATGATGGCAGAAGCGGATACCAGGATCTGATCAGCGGCCCGTCGCGCTCCATGAAAACGTGAAAAATCGACTTTTAAACGTCGGTTTCCGGTGGCTTACCGAGGCCTTGAGCCGGACCGTCGACGAATTGGCCGATATATCCGCTGGCGAAGTACCCGGAGATCACCAAAACCCTTTGTTCGATAGAATAGATGTAAGTGAATTCATCTCGACGGTCGGTCCAGTAACCCGAGATCTCAGCCGCGCCATCGGCGCGATTTTCCGAATAACGCCTGATCCGTTCCCAATCCTCGTCTTGGATCGGCAGATACCGGATATCACGGACGACATGAGCCTTCCCTTGTATGGTCAATCGAGAGCCGCGAAGCGCTCGGATCAACTGCCGGGAAACCGGGCGATCTCGTAGAACATCAAAATTGGCCCAAAAATAGCGGAGACGCGGAGCGGGGCACTGTAGTTAGGTCGCCGCGGCGGCGCCAGGGTAACCGTTGCCTAACCCGGAGCGTTTTCCATAAAGCACGTCAAACGACGGCCCACTTCCTCCAAGACCGAGCGCCAGTCCCCGGGCTGGGGTTGCCGGATCGGCTCCAACGTGGGGTACCAGGGACTGACAACGCCGGGTAATCCCCAGTGCCAATGGGCGATCGAAGGCAAAAGCGCGAGCACACGAATTCCAAGCGCCGCGGCAAAATGGGTATTGGCGCTCGCGCTGGTTACCACCAGGTCCATGGAGGCAATCTGTGCCGCCAGATCATCGAGATCCTTCAGAGGGTCGATCGAGGCATCGAGAATTACGTTGGAAAATGCCGCGAGCTGATCCCGCTCGGCCTCGGCGACACCATGTTGCAAACACACGAACCCGATTTCCCGATTTCCGAACAGCCGCGAGAAATCACTCAGTGGGATTGCCCGACGGCGTTCCTCGGCGGTCGTCATGTTCCCGCCCCGCCAGGCAAAACCGATCAGCCGCTTGAAACCCAGGTTGAGATAGCGGCGGCGATTCATCGCGACCCTCTGGCGATCGGCGACCAGGTAGCCTGATTGGCGAGAACCGGTAAGATGTTGGCCCAGATCGCCCGCGAAGATCTGTGCGTCGAATTCTCCGACGACCAGTTCGGTTGGATCGCCAACGATCTTCCAATTCGGAAAAGACCGCGCGAATAGCCGCCGCAATCTCGGCGCGCAGACCATGGCGCCTGTTAACGCGAGCCGCTCTAGGGCGGGGAGAAAATGCGCGAAAAGAACCTGGTCGCCAAGCCCGAGCTCCTGGCGAATGATCAGCTTCCGCGCCGAATCACCGGGGCCTCGCCAGCTCGGCATGACAACACCATTTACCGGCTCGAGATAAGGAGAGCCCCCCCAACGGGCACCGAATTTCTCCCAGCTCAACGGATCGTCCGGTGCCTCGCGAAGCCGATGCCAGGCGATGTTAACCCTGTTTACCTGATCGCGTGGCGCGCTTGCCCTAGCGCGTGCTAGAATCCGGCGACCGGCCTGACGACCCGTCGGGCGCGCGCCCTCATGCTGCAGGCCGCGGGCCAGGAGAACATGGGCAATCGCCGTATTGGGGTTTAAGACAAGATGCCGTCGCAGCTGTTCGATCGCCTCTGCGACGGCGCCGGCTTCCTCGAGAGCCTGTGCCAGGCCCAGCCGATACGATTCCCGAAGCGGGTCCGCGTTCACCAGTTTCCGCCAGATTTCTCGACTATCGCCAGGGTCCGCGAATTGGAGGGTGGTTTGTGCCGACGCCGCCGCCACTTCCATCGAGCCCGGCAACACGCGATACGCCCTCGCGCTCCATTCGCGGGCTGGCCCAGCCTCCTCGAGATTGGCCAGCGCGGTGATGAAGATCCCCAAGACTTTCGGATTGGCGGGGTGCAGGATCAACAATTGGCGCAGAGGGGAACGCATCGCGCCAACACCAAAATGCGCGTTGGCGCGCATCGCGGCGTTTGCGCAAACATTCAACAGCTCGGCGGTCAATCTCCGCTCGGCCTCTGTATTCCTGGTGTTTCGCGAAACCATCGATGGGAAAGACATGTCGTTGAGCCTCGCCAAGCTTAACCGCTGGACCCGTGGCGCGCGACTTCTTCCCGCGGCCAATGACTGCCCGCGCATCGGTTATCTCGCCGCCCTTGACCATCCGAAACAAGATGGTGGCCCACCAGAACGGTCTCTTGTTTGACAACCCACTCAAGGGGCAACAGATTAACGCTCCACGCATTAATAGAATTCATGGATTAGCATCGCATGAACGCCATCCCGAGCTCCGGCGCCATTGACTGTGACATCCACCCCTCGGTCCCTAGTATCGATGCCTTGTTGCCCTATATGGCGGACCACTGGCGAGACACGATCGTTCAGCGCGGGGTGCATGAGCTGGAGACCATCGCCTACCCCAAGAACGCGCCGCTGACCGCGCGCCCGGATTGGCGGCCCGAGAAAGGACTGCCGGCCTCGACCCTGGCGGCGGTACAGAGTCAGGCCTTGGACCCCTTCGCCACCAGCATCGCGATCTGTAACTGCCTTTACGGCGTCCAGTTGCTGATGAGCGAGGACATGGCCGCCGCCTTCGCCAACGCGGTAAACAGCTGGATGGCCGCCGAGTTTCTGGACCGCGACCCGCGCCTGCGCGCCTCGATCGTCATTCCGACACAAAATGTCGAGATGGCGGTCGCCGAAATCGAGCGCTGGGCCAACGACAAGCGTTTCGTCTCGGTTCTGATGCTGGTGATGGACGAGAACCCGCTGGGCCGGCGCCTCTACTGGCCGATCTACGCCGCCGCCGCCAAGCATGGCATGCCGATCTGCGTGCATGCCGGCAGCGCGTATAAGCATCCCGTCACCTCGGTCGGCTGGCCGTCCTATTATTCGGAAGACTATGCCGCCCAGTCGCCGGCCTTTCACAACATGGTCTCCAGCTTCATCTGCGAAGGTGTCTTCGCCAAATTCCCGGACCTGAAGGTGGTGCTGGCGGAATCGGGCTTTACCTGGTTGCCGGCGCATCTCTGGCGTCTGACTAAGTTCTGGCGCGGGCTGCGGGCCGAGATCCCTTGGGTCGACCGCACACCGACGGAGATCGCCCGCGATCATTTCCGACTGACCCTGCAACCGGTCGACGCACCGCCCGACGCCAAGGCCTTCGAAACCTTGATGGAGCATATGGGATCGGACGAGATGCTGCTGTTCTCGACCGACTATCCGCACCACCAATTCGACGGCGACGCGGTCTTGCCGGAGGGGCTCTCGCCCGGGCTGGCGCGCAAAATCATGGTCGACAACCCGAAAAACACGTATCCTCGCCTGCAATAGCTTCAAGACTCCCGAACGCCCCGCGCGGGGCAAGGAGGTATCCGAGATGAATATCCAGGTCCTGAACCGCCCGAGCGACAGCGCCAAGAACAAAGCCAAAATGGCGATCGCGGATTGCGACATCCATCCGAGCCCGAAGTCGATGGAGATCGAGATCTATCCGTTTCTCGAGAAACGCTGGCAAGATTACCTGGAAAGCTACGGCTTCATCTATCGCCAGGGCTTCCCGAACGGCCCGGCGTTCCCGAAGGGCCAGCCGGACGCGGCGCGGCGCGATTCCTATCCGCCGAATGGCGCCAAGCCAGGCGCGGATCTGGATTTCATGCGGGCCCAGCATCTCGACCCGAACAACGTACAGCTCGGCATTCTCAACCCGCTGAAAAGCGGTCAGGGTCTGCAGAACGGTGACTTCGCCGGCGCCTATTGCCGCGCCGTCAACCACTGGCAGATCGCCGAGTGGACCTCCAAGGAGCCACGTCTAAAAGCATCGGTCATGGTGCCGTTCGAGGATGGCGTCACGTCGGCCAAGGAGATCGACCATTGGGCCGGCGATCCGAACTTCGCCCAGGTCCTCTTGTTGAGCCGCACCGCCGAACCCTTGGGGCAACGCAAATACTGGCCGATCTACGAGGCCGCCTGCCGGGCCAATCTGCCGGTCGGCATCCATGCCTTCGGATATGGCGGCACGCCGGTCACCGGGGGTGGTTGGCCGTCCTTTTATATCGAGGAAATGGTCGGTCATGCCGAGAACACTCAGTCGTTGTTGGCCAGCATGGTTTTCGAGGGCGTGTTCGAACGCTTCCCGACCCTGAAGGTGATCCTGATCGAAGCCGGGTTCGCCTGGTTGCCGGCGCTGAAATGGCGTCTGGACAAGATTTGGGAGCGCAACCGCGCCGAAATCCCACATGTGACGCGACCACCGTCGGAGCTGATCCGCGAGCATGTTTGGCTCACCACCCAGCCGATGGAAGAGCCGGAGCCCAAGGAGCAACTCTTGGACACGATCGGCTGGATCGGCTGGGACAAGCTGCTCTTCGCCACCGATTACCCGCATTGGGACTTCGACGACCCGGCCCGCGCCCTGCCGGTCAAGATCGACAAGGCGACGAAGGAAGATTTCTTCCTGAACAACGCGCTTGATCTGTTCGGGTTGCGGTAACGCGGCGCAACCTCGAGGTCGGACATGCCTAAATACGTCGTCGCCCCGGTCGAGGACATTCCCCCCGGCGGTCGCAAGCTGGTCGAGGTGCGGGGCCGCCCGATCGTGATTTTCAATCTGGATGGCGAGTTCTTCGGCATGCTCGACCGCTGCCCGCACCAGGGCGGCAGCCTCTGCGAGGGTCATCTGGTGGGCCTGGTAGAGGCCAGCCAGCCGGGTGAGTACAAGTTCTCACGCCAGAACGAGATCGTCCGCTGCCCCTGGCACGGCTGGGAGTTCGACATCCGCACCGGCCAATCCATGTGCGAGCCCGACCGCATCAAGGCCACGCAATACGATGTCGACGTCGCGCCCGGCGACGCCGTTTCGGAAGGCCCCTATGTCGCCGAGACCTTTGATGTGACCATCGAGGAAAAA
>JADHLJ010000056.1 GCA_016780745.1 Alphaproteobacteria bacterium
GATTGACCCGCTGAAACCATCAAGCCAGCGCAAAAACACCCGGAAACACAACGGTCAAACGCGCAGGCACGGTCAAATCATGCCGCAAGGATCCAAAATCAGAGTTCTTCGAGGCGTCCTATCGGATCTCCCAAGATTGGTCGCGCAAGAAAAAATTGTGCCAGTTGGTTTGCACGCGATACTATATTGGCTGTCAATCGGTGCGCCTATAGGGGCGAGTGGTGATGTTTTTTGTGATGAGGATTATGCAAAAAACATTCTTCAAAACTGCATGAACGTTTTACTTTCGAGAAAACTCGAGGCCGACACGCCTTATGCCGAGTGAGAGTTTTTACTTTTTTATCTGCGAAGCAGCACCGCCCTCCATGAAGGTTCAGCGGAATGGCTCCCGCCCTTCGGCGGGATGACGAAGGGTGGGGAGATGGAGGGATTGTTTCCAGATCAAACCCTGTTTCCACTATTCGCATCCCCGACGCAGGTCGGGGTCGACGCCTGAAGCGGTGGGCCGCGTGGGGTGGCGGAGCACTTTCCTGGATCTCTGACAGTGCTTTACCATCCGTCACGGTGACGGGCTTCAGGCATCGGCCCCGACCTGCGTCGGGGATACGGTCATTTCATTTAACTCCACCCACCACCTTCACCCCACCAACATCGCAACAGCGATCGTTCCCCTTGATCCCGCGTCACCCGCAAATTTCCCGTGCGCGCTCCCGCGGGTTGGGCCAGGATGCGCGGGACTCACATACCATCAACCAGATTCGGAACCCCGTCATGTCTCCTGAAGTCGTTAAGGATCTCGCGCCCACGGGCGTGCTGCGCGCCGCCATCAACATGTCCAACTTCCTGCTGGTCACCGGTCGCGCCGAAAACGGCGATCCGGACGGCGTCTCGCCGGATATGGCGCGGGAGCTCGCCAATCGCCTTGGGGTCGGGCTGGAGCTGTTGCAGTACAAGACGCCGGGCGAGGTCGCGGATGACGCCGGGACCGGGGTCTGGGATATCGGCAATATCGGCGCCGAGCCGCAACGGGCCGAGAAGATCGATTTCACCGCCGCCTATGCCGAGATCCAGGCGACTTACATGGTCCCCGCCGGCTCGGCTATCCAGAGCATCGAGGAGGTCGACAAGGCCGGCAATCGCATCGCGGTTTCGGCCCGCAGCGCTTATGACCTCTGGCTGGTGCGTAACATCAAGAACGCCGAGTTGAAGCAGGTGCAGGGGCTGGACGCCTCGTTCGAGCTGTTCGTGAATGACAAGCTCGAGGCGCTGGCGGGATTGCGTCCGAAACTGATCACCGATGTCGAAAAGCTGCCGGGCGCGCGCATTCTGGATGGCCAGTTCACCGCCGTTCAGCAGGCCATGGGCTGCACGCGGGGGCTCGGGGCCGGGGCCGCGTATCTGAAGGAATTCGTCGAGGAGATGAAAGCCTCGGGCTTTGTTGCCGCCTCGATCGAAAAGCACGGCACGACAGGCCGCCTTTCCGTCGCCGCGCCCGCGTGATCGCGCGGACCCATCTCCGCAATCGGGAGCCTTCGATATGACCGATATTTCCGCGCTTCAGACCGTCAAGGTCACGGTCGCCGATTTCATCGCGGTGGTGACCATGGCCAACCCGCCGGTGAACGCTCAGAACCGCCAGTTTCACGAGGACATGATGCTGGCCTTCGATGTGTTGAGCGACCGTGATGACGTTCGCGCGGTGGTTCTGACCGGCGAGGGCAAGTGCTTCTCCGCCGGCGCCGATATCAAGGGACGCGCCGGCCAGGAGCGTGCCGACGGTGACCATTGGCAGCACAGCCGGCGAGCGCGGGAATGCTTTCATTCGATCATGGAGTGCCGCAAGCCGGTGATCGCGGCGATTAACGGTCCCGCTCTGGGCGCCGGGCTGGCGGTCGCGGCATCGGCGGATATCCTGCTGGCCGCCGAGGAGGCGCGCATGGGCCTGCCGGAGATCAATGTCGGCTTGCTCGGCGGTGGGCGTCACGCCATGCGCCTGTTCAGCCATTCCAAGGTCCGGCGGATGATGCTGACCGGCCAACGCCTGACCGGCGCCGATCTCTATCGGCTCGGCGTGGTCGAGGAATGCGTGCCTGGTGACAAGCTTATGGATACCGCCATGGAACTGGCGGCGGAGCTGGCGTCCAAGAGCCCGATCGCCATTGGCCTCGCCAAGGAAACGCTTAACGCGATCGAGGAATCGTCGTTGCGTGACGGCTATCGCTATGAGCAGAACAAGACCGGAGAGCTGTCGAAGTACGAGGACAGCAAGGAAGCCATGCTCGCCTTCTCCGAGAAACGCGCGCCGGTTTTCAAAGGGCGCTGAAACTAACCAAATCGATACCGTCCCCATCGGACGAAACCACATTGGGAGAGAGAAATGCCGCAGGAAAAGTATCTGTTCATCGTCAGCATGGATGTAGCCCCGGAAAAGGAAGACCTGTTCAACGAGGTCTATGACACCGAGCATGTCCCCTTGCTCTCGCAGGTTCCGGGGGTGATCTCGGTCTCGCGCCTGACCAAGCAGCCGACCCAAATCACCTTGGGCGGAGAGATCAAGACCATGGAATTCCCGGACGAGCCGAAATACTGCGCGATTTATGAGGTGACCGGTCCAGATGTCTTGATCAGCGATGCTTGGGCCGAAGCCGGCGAAAAGGGCCGCTGGGGTCCGGAAGTGCGTCCGCACACCTTCAACCGCCGCCATGTGCTGCGCAAGGTGGTCGGCTAACACAGCGACCGGGAGGCCGGGATGGCGAGCTTCACCGAGTACGAAGACCATGACGCGCTCGGCCTCGCGGGCCTGGTGAAATCCGGCGAGGTTTCGGCGACCGAGGTTCTGGATGCCGCGATCGAGCGGGTCGAGGCGCGTAACCCGACCGTCAACGCGGTGGTCCAGAAGCTGTATGACCATGGCCGGGACCGGATCGCCGAGGGGCTGCCGGAAGGGCCGCTCAAGGGGGTGCCGTTCCTGCTGAAGGATCTCGGGTCGGCCCTGGCCGGGACGAAGACCACGCGGGGCAGCCGGTTTTTTGCCGATTTGCCGGCGATGACCACCGACAGTCTGCATGTCACCCGGCTGAAGAAGGCCGGCATGGTGATCTTCGGCAAGACGAATACCTGTGAGATCGGCTTGAGCCTCACCTGCGAGCCGCAACTATACGGCCCGTCCCGCAATCCCTGGGACCCGACCCGCACGCCATCTGGCTCCAGCGGCGGTGCCTCGGCGGCGGTGGGCGCGCGCATGCTGCCGATCGCCCATGCCTCGGATGGTTTCGGGTCGATCCGGGGCCCGGCGGCGGCCTGTGGTCTCGTCGGCTTGCGACCGACCCGCGCCCGCAACACCCAATGGCCCTATGCGGGCGAGGGGATGATGGGCTATTCGATCGAGCACGCGGTGTCGCTGTCGGTGCGCGACAACGCGGCCTTGCTGGACGCGACCCATGGGCCGGGACCGGGTGATCCCTACGTCGCCCCGTTGCCGGCTCGGCCTTTCCTCGAGGAGGTCGGCGCGGACCCAGGGGAACTGCGGATCGCGTTTACCGAGAAGGCGCCGAACGGCGCGCCGGTGGAGGCGGATTACATCCGCGTTCTGCGCGAGACCGCGTCGCTTTGCGCCGAGCTTGGCCATATCGTCGAGGAAGCCGATCCCGTGGTCGAGGGCGAAGCGATCGTTCCGACTTTCCGGACGATTAGCGCGGTGAACGCCCTGAACGCGATCCAAAGTCATCCCGACGGCAAGCTGCCCGCGTCGGGAGATCTTGAAACCGTTGTCGCCAATACGGTCAAGCTTGCCGAGAGCATCGATGCAGCCACTCTGATGAAGGCGACCCAGACCGCGCACCGTATCGGGCGCCAGATGGCCGGGTTTTTCGAGGATTGGGACGTGCTGCTGACGCCGGCGCTTGGCACTTTGCCGCCCAAGCTCGGCTGGCTTGATATGATGATGGAGGATCTGGACGAGTATTGGCGTCGGGTTTTCCATTTCAGCCCGTTCACCGTCTGGTTCAACACGACGGGCCAGCCGGCGATGATGATCCCGCTCGGCGTGAACGCCGAGGGCTTTCCGATCGCCGTTCAGGCCGTGGCGAAATATGGCGACGAAGCCAGCCTGTTCCGCCTTGCCGGTCAGTTGGAGGCCGCCAAGCCTTGGTTCCATCGCAAGCCCAGACTTGTAACCGGCGCGTAGAGGAGGTCGCTTTTCATGCATGACAGCTTCGATCTTCGGATGATCAAGGCCAACGGGATCACCATGCGTTGCGCGGTCGCGGGCGAGGGGCCGCTGGTGGTTCTGGTGCATGGCTGGCCGGAGCTTTGGTACTCCTGGCGCCACCAGATCAAACCGATCGCCGATGCCGGTTTCCGCGTCGTCGCCCCCGATGTGCGCGGCTATGGCGGTACCGACAAGCCCGAGCCGGTCGAGGCCTATGCCTTGACCCATATCATGGACGATCTGATCGGCCTTATCGATGCCTTTGACGCGGAAAAAGCCATCCTGATCGGCCATGACTGGGGGGCGCCGATCTGCTGGAACACCGCCGCCTTGCATCCGACTCGTGTCGCGGCGGTGGCGGGCTTGAGCGTGCCGTACCGGGAACGCCAGGCGGTCTCGCAGATCGACCTGTGGCGCAAACTCTACAAGGACAAGTTCTTCTATCAGCTGTATTTCCAGGACGAAGGCGTCGTCGAGCGGGAGGTGGAGGCGGATATGCGCCTCTCGCTGCGAAAGATTTATTATTCCATCTCCGGTGACGCGCCCAACTTGGATAGCTGGCTGGACCGCGAGCCGAGCGGCGGCTTGCTGGACAGCATGACCGACCCCGACCCGTTCCCAAGTTGGATGACCGGGGCCGATCTCGACTATTTCGTCGAAAATTTCGAGGCCGGCGGTTTTCGTGGGCCGATCAACCGATACCGCAATCAGGAGCGCGACTTCGAGATGCTCCCCATGATGGGCGCTGCGCCGGTCAACCAGCCGTCCTGCTTCATCGGCGGCGCCAAGGATGTGGTGCGCCGCTTCGTGCCGGGGCGCGACGTCTATGCCGATGTCACCGACCACTGCACGGATATGCGGTTCGCCGAGGTCATCGAGGGCGCCGGCCATTGGGTGCAGCAGGAGGCGCCCGAGACGGTCAATCAACTGCTCTTGAGATTCCTGGCGGGGCTTAATGACTGAGGGACGCGAGATCCTATACCTCTCGGAAGACGACCTGGCCGAGCTCGGCATCACCACGGCGGACTCGGTTCGCGCGATCGAGGAGATGATCCACGGCCGCGCGGCGGGCAAGGTCTGGTGGGCGCCCAAGGCAAGCATAACGCCGGGGGACGGCCGGTTCATGATGGCGACACTCGCCGTCGCCAATGAGCCGCCGGTGATGGCGGTGAAATCTCTGCTACTGGCCCCGGATAATGACGAACGCGGCCTGCCGCGCCTCAATAGCGTGATCTCGGTTCTGGACAGCATGAGTGGCCTGCCGCTCGCGACGATGGATGGAAACTGGGTGACCGCGGTCCGGACCGCCGCGCTGAGCGCCGTCGCGGCCAAGCAACTGGCCCGCGAGGACTCCGCCATTGCCGGTTTCGTCGGGTGCGGCGTACAGGCGCGCTCTCACCTCGTGGCTTTCGCCTCTATGTTTCCTTTGAAGGAAATTCGGGTCTTTGGCCGAGGTCGCGCGAATATCGACGCGCTTTGTGCCGCGGCGAGCGATCTCGGCCTGTCCTCGGTGGTCTGCGACACCGGCGCCGAGGTCCTGGACGACGCGGATCTGATTACCACGTCAGTCACCTTCTCGGATGGTGTGGAACCGTTCCTCGACGCCGCGCGCATGCAACCGGGAAGTTTCGCCACGATCACCGATCTCGCCGTGCCTTGGTTCAAGGAGAGCTTCGCCTCGCTGGACCGGGTGATTATCGACGATCTGGAGCAGGAAGCCGCGATGGAAGCCAAACTCGCCGATCCGGCGGTGGTTCAGGGAGATCTCTCCGGGCTGGTGCTGGGCCAGGCGCCGGGGCGCGGCGCCGATACCGACCGCACGGCCTTTGTCTTTCGCGGCCATGCGATCGGCGATCTGGCGCTTTCCGCGCTCGCCTATCAGAGGGCGGTCGAGAGCGGGTTGGGCACGCGAATCAAGGCCTAGGCGGCCAGCGCGTTACGCTGGTTGACGATCGCCACGCAGCTTTGCGCGGCCTCGCGCCCCTTGACCAGGAAATGCTCCAGGAAGAACCGGCGGTGTTCCTCGGTTTCCTGAAAGTTATGCGGCGTGAGAACCACGGATAGAACCGGCACGTCGGTATCCATCTGGGCCCGCATCAGGCCGTCGAGAACCGTGCTCGCAACGAAGTCGTGCCGATAGATGCCGCCGTCGACCACAAAGGCGGAACCGACCACCGCGTCGTATTGGCCGGTTCGGGCCAGGGTTCGGGCCTGCAAGGGGATTTCGAAGGCGCCGGGTACGTCGATCACGTCGACCTGGGCCTCGGTATTGGTCAGGCGCGCGACCTCTTCCAGGAAGGCGACGCGGCTTTGATCAACGATATCCGCGTGCCAACGCGCCTGAATGAAGGCGATACGCGGTGTTTTAGGAGATGTCTGGGTGCTCTGATCCATGGTTTGCTCCTTCAAGCAAAGAGGTGAATCAGGGCGTACGAAACAACCGGACCGCCTAAACACGCCTTGGCGGCAACTCGGCTCTCTCGCTCTCTTCCATCCGGACTATGACCGTCGGCTCCGGCATCTCACCGGATCTGCTGACCCTGGTCTTCACGGGAGGGATAACTCTCCACGAAAACACCAAGCGCTCGCGGGCTCGAACGGCTCGCGCCGTCCATACCGCCGGTGGGGAGTTTCACCCCGCCCCGAGAACGTGTCCCGCCAACCCGACGGAACGAGAGTATTTTACCGGCGGAGTTTGGCGCTGTCGATTTCCTTCACGCGCCACCTACAAGATATCCAGCACCTGTTCCGGCGGCCGACCCAGCGCGGCCTTGCCGCCGGAGAGCACGATCGGGCGCTCGATCAGGATCGGGTTCTCAACCATCGCCTGGATCAGAGCGTCGCGGGATTTTCCCTCATCGGCGAGGTTGAGATCCTTGTAGGGGGCCTCCTTGCGGCGCATCAACGCCCGCGGCTCCAGGCCCAGCTTGCGGAGAATATCACTCAAGGTCGCGGCGTCCGGCGGGCTTGAGAGATATTCGATGATCTCGGGCTCGATCCCTTTTTCCTGAAGCAGCGCCAGGGTCTGGCGCGATTTCGAGCAGCGGGGGTTGTGATAGATCGTGACGCTCATCGGTTTGTCCTTGTCGTCCTGGTTATTCTTCCGTCCAGGCGTCATAGCGAGCCTGAGCCTCCGCGTTCGGCGGATAGACGCCTCGAAGGGCCTTGCCGGAACGGACCTCGGAGATGATGAACCGTTCCTGGCGTTCCTGGGTATGGGCCTCGTGGGCGATCTCCTCGGCGAGATGCGCCGGGAGCGCCACCACGCCCTCGCGGTCGCCGACCATGATGTCGCCAGGATAGATCGCCACCCCGCCGCAACCGATCGGCTGGTTCAGCTCCTCGACCGCGTGATGCTTGATCAAATTTGTGGGCGCGGACGCGCCGCCGGTGAAGCAGGGGATGTCGAAGCCGGCGATTTCCGGCGAATCGCGCAAGCCCCCATCGGTGACAAGCCCCCCGCCGCCACGCATCATCAGCCGCGTGACTAGGATCGAGCCCGCCGAGGCCGCCGACGCATCACCTCGGCAATCCATCACCAGAACGCCGCCCTCGGGCACGCTTTCGATGGCCTTTCGCTGGGGGTGGTCATAGTCTTGAAACACGCCGAGATGATCAACATCCTCGCGCGCCGGGATATAGCGCAGCGTAAAGGCCGGACCGACCATCGAGCGGTGGTGTGAGGTTAGTCGCCCGACCCCTTGAAGATAGGCGTTGCGAAATCCGCGTTTGAACAATTGGGTGGTCAGGGTCGCGGTGCTGACATCGGCCAGTTTCTCGCGCGCTTCTTTGGTGATCGTGGTCATGGCGGTTCCTTGAAAGATGTCGGATCGAAGCATGTGATGACGGCTTCGGCAAGCCGGATGGCGGAAAAATCACGACATCCTCTTGGGCCACGCCGATGGTGGACTTGCTCCGGGGAGCCCGCCAAAATGTCTTTGAATTCGTAACGGGGAATCTCCTTCATGAACTACCGTAAGCTTGGCCGCTCCGGCCTAAAGGTCTCGCCGCTTTGTCTCGGGACCATGTTGTTTGGCCGCGAGACCAACGAGGGCGAGAGTCAGGCGATCATCGCGTCGGCGCGGGACAGCGGCGTCAACTTCATCGATACCGCGGACACCTATTGTGGCGGCGAGTCGGAGCGAGTGGTCGGGCGCTGTATCCGAAGCACGCGAAACCATTGGGTGCTCGCCACCAAGCTCGCAAACAAGCTAAGCGATGATCCGAATACCGGCGGGCTGTCACGGCGCTGGGTGATGCAGGCCTGCGATGATTCCCTGAACCGTCTCGGGGTGGATCACATCGATCTCTACTACCTGCATAAGGAAGATCATTCGACGCCGTTGGACGAGACCGTGCGGGCCATGGGCGATCTGATGCGGGCCGGAAAGACCCGTTATTTCGGGGTCTCCAACTATCGCTCCTGGCGGGTGGCGGAGATCTGCAATATCTGCGACCGGCTCGGCATCGAGCGACCAATCGCCAGCCAACCCTATTACAACGCGATGAACCGGATGCCAGAGACCGAGCATCTGCCGGCCTGCGCCCATTACGGCCTCGGCGTCGTGCCCTACAGTCCGCTCGCCCGGGGGGTGCTGACAGGCAAATACGCGCCGAACGTGGAGCCTGAAGAGGGCAGCCGCGTGGCCCGCAAGGACCGCCGGATGATGCAGACCGAATGGCGGCACGAGAGCCTGGAGATCGTCCAGAAGATCAAGACCCATGCCGAAGCCAAGGGCGCGAGCCCGATCGATGTCGCGGTCGGCTGGTTGCTGAACAACGCGATGATCAGCTCCATGGTCGCGGGGCCGCGGACGATGGCGCAATGGGACGCCTATGTCGCGGCGCTGGACTATACCTACACCGCCGAGGACGAGGCGCTGATCGACTCACTGGTGGTCACGGGGCACCCGTCGACCCCGGGCTATAACGATCCGCAATACCCGATCGAGGGGCGCGTCAGCCTGGTTTGAGGGCGGTGGGAGATGCTGACGGCGGCTCCATATTACGCGTCGCCCTGGCGTAAGGCAGGGCCTCGGTGTTTTTCGCGTGATTGAACGATTGCCGCTTTTTTTCCCATCGCGGGGTCCTGCCTTACGCCAGGACGACGGGTGAATGGATTGCCCGTTATCCCTCTCCGTCGCCCTGGCGCACTGCGGGGCCTCGGTGTTTTCCGCGTGACGGAACGATCGCCCCATTTTCTCCCATCGCGGGGTCCCGCCTTGCGCCAGGACGACGGTGGTGGTGTTGCCGGGTGTTTAGTCCGCGTTATCGATCGCCGCGCCGTAATCCCGCGCGGCGGCCTCGGCGCTGACATAGCCGGCCTTGATGTCGGTGGCGATGGCCTCTCTGTCGCGGGTAGCGGGGTCGCCGATGCCGCCGCCGCCGGGCATATGGACAACCAGCCGATCTCCGATGGGCACAACCTGACGGCCCATGCCGCGCATCTTGGTGCCTGATTCAAGCTCGAGCGAGCCGTTGGCGCCGGGCTTGCCGCCGTCGCGTCCGCGAGCCGGGTTCTTGACCCGCTCGAAGGTGGCGAAGATCGCGAACTCGGCCTTCTCGCGGTTGCCCAGCACCATGGTCTGACCAAGGCCGCCGCGATACTTGCCGGGACCGCCGGAATCGCGCCGCAGCTCCTTCTTCCAAACCACGAGCGGACAGACCGTCTCCAATACCTCGCAGGGCACGTTCCGCACGCCGCTCGGGAAGGGGGTGGCGGAAAGACCGTCCTTGGTCGGTCGCGCTCCGGCCCCGCCGCTATGAAAGCTTGTCGCGGTGAAGGTGGCGCGGGCGGCGTCGGCCTCCGGGTCGCGGGCGGTAATCCCGTGTCCGGCGCCGAGCTTGAGATTCCAGAGGCCGGATGTGCCTTCGGCGGGAACCTTGTCGGGCATCAGTTGATGCAAACAGCCGAACACCACGTCCGGAAGCATGTGACCGACCGAGGAGCGGGCAACCACCGCGCAGGGATGCGGGGCGTTGACGATACAGCCCTCGGGAGCCCGAACGACGATATGAGCGAGCGAGCCGGCGTTGTTCGGCACTTCCGGCGCGATGACGCATTTGACGCCGAAGCTGGTATAGGCCTCGGTGTAGCATTTCGGCACGTTGATCCCGAAATCCGAGATCGGCGAGGTGCCGTCGAAATCCACGACGACCGTGTCGCCCTCGACCACGAAGGAGGCCTTGAGCGTGATCTCCCGGTCATAGCCGTCGGTGGTCATGGTGTTGTGGACCTTGGTCTTGGGCAGCTTGGCGATCGCGGCGCGCATGGCGCTTCGGGTGCTCTCGATGATGGTCTCGGCCAATGCGTCGAGATCGTTCAACCCGTATTGGTCCATCATTGCCACCAGCCGGCGTCCGCCAACCTCGTTACAGCCCGCGAGCGCGTGGATATCGCCCTCGACCTGCATGGACTCGCGGCAATTGGCGTGCACGAAGTCCATCAAGGTCTCGTTGATCTCGCCAGCCTTTGAGAGCCGCATCAGGGGAATGAACAGCCCCTCGTGATAAATCTGCTTGCCGTCGGGCGCCATGCCGAGACCCCCGATATCGACGACATGGGTGGTGCTGGCGAAAAGCGCGACGATCTTGCCGCCGCGAAAGGTCGGCGAGACCACGACAATATCCGGCAGGTGCCCGGTGCCCTTCCAGGGATCGTTGGTGATGAAGACATCACCGTCGTTCATGGTCTCGATCGGGAACTTGTCCAGGAAATGCGCCACCGACAGCGCCATGGAGTTGATATGTCCGGGCGTGCCGGTCACGGCTTGGGCGAGCATTCGGCCCTGGAGATCGAAAACCCCGGCGGACACGTCGCCGGCCTCGCGGGTGGAGACACTGAACCCGGTGCGCACCAGAGTCTGGGCCTGTTCCTCGACAATGGTGATCAGCCGGTTCCACATCACCTGGTGGCGAATTGTCGTATTGCTCATGGCCTTGCTTCCTTCGCCGATAGCACGATGTAGCCCAGTCCGTTGATCCACGCATCGAAGCGGGCCGAGACAAAGGTGGTGGTCTCGTCCTCGACGATCAGGACCGGCCCAGCGATCGCCTGGCCGGGCGTGAGGGCCGCGCGTTCAACGACGCCGACATCCTCATATAGGCCCGACATGGTGTTCAGCACCGCGCGGGTGGAGGAGGGGGCAGCCGTGCCGGCCTCTTGCGGCTCGGGGACCTGTTCCGGCAGCCCCGCCTTGGTGCCGAGCGCCAGTGTCCAGGTCATCACCTCGACCGCGAGTCCTTCGATGATCCGCCCGAACAGCCGGTGATACTCGGTCGCGAATGCCTTGGTGAGCATCCCCGCGTCATCCGCCGTGAACGCCCCGTTGCCCAAGGGAACGGCGATCTCATGGCCCTGCCCGCGATAGCGCATGAAGGCGGTTCGGGTCTCGGTCAGTGTGTCGCTGTCGGTGCCCAGCCGCACCACGGCCTCGGCCTCGGCGCGCATGCGTTCGAATAAGTCGTTGAGTGCATCTGGTTCGAAGGCCCGTAGATCCATGTAACGGCTGAGCGCGACTTCGTAGGCGATATCGGCCCGAAGGAACCCGATCGCCGAGCCGACGCCGGCTCCGGTGGGGATGACGACGGTGTCGATCTCCAAGGTTTCGGCCAATTGACAGGCATGCAGGGGCGCGGCGCCGCCAAAGGCAACCATGGCGCGGCCTTCCATATCCTTGCCGAGTTCGACGCCATGCACGCTGGCGGCGCTGGCCATGGTCTCGTCGACGATCTGAGAGACACCGGACGCGGCTTGCGCGCCATCGAGGTTAAGCGCTGCGCCGACATCCCGTGCCAAGGCTTGTTCGGCCTTGTCGGTGTCCAAGGCGACGCTGCCGCCGGCGAAACGCGCGGGATCGATCCGGCCCATGACGATATCGGCGTCGGTCACGGTCGGTCGTTCTCCGCCACGGCCATAGGCGGCGGGGCCGGGATTGGCGCCGGCGCTTTCGGGGCCGACATTGATCCGGCCCAGCGCGTCGACCGAGGCGATCGAACCGCCGCCGGCGCCGATCTCGACCATGTCGATGACCGGGATGCGCAGGGGAAAGCCGCTGCCCTTCAGGAACCGATACTCTCGCGCCACCTCGAACTCGCGGGAGAGTTGCGGGCGATAATCGTCGATGTAACAGATCTTCGCCGTGGTCCCGCCCATGTCGAAGGACAGCACTTTGTCGAGGCCGCATTCCGCCGCGATGTCGCGGGCCAGTATCGCGCCGCCCGCCGGTCCGGATTCAACCAGACGGATCGGAAAGCGCCGGGCGGTCTCGACCGTCGTCATGCCACCACTGGACATCATCAACAGTAGAGGGGCGGCGAGGCCGGCGCTGGACAGATCCTCGCGCAGACGCTCCAGATAACCGCTCATTAAAGGCAGGACATAGGCGTTCGCGACGGTGGTCGAGACCCGGTCATATTCGCGGATCTGTGGAGAGACATGGCAGGACAACGAGATCGGAACACCCGGCATCATCTCTGCAACGATCTCGGCGGCCCGGCGTTCATGGGCGTCATTGGCGTAGCAATGCAGAAACCCGATTGCCACCGCCTCAACCGATTCGCCGCGTAGTTGCTCGATCCTGGCGGCCAGCGCCGTCTCGTCCAGATCGAGCAATACGCCGCCATCGGCGGCCAGGCGTTCGGGCACGCCAAGCCTTAGATGGCGCGGGACTAGGGGCGGCGGTCGCTGCATGAAGATGTCGGATTGCTCGAAACGATGCTCATAGGCGATCTCGAGGCTGTCGGTGAACCCCTCGGTGGTTAGCAGGCCGACCTTGGCGCCCTTGCGCTCGATCAGCGCGTTGGTCGCGAGCGTGGTGCCATGGATGATCAGCTCGACGGCGGCCGGTGATATCCCGGACTGTTCCAGCACGGCCAACGCGCCGGCCATGAAGCCGTCCTCGGGGTTGGCGGTGGTCAGCACCTTGGCGGTAAATCGCCGGTCGCCGGCCTCAAGAACGGCGTCCGTGAAGGTGCCGCCAATATCCACGGCGAGCGCGGTTCGGGTGTGTCGGGAAAAGGAGGGCAAGATTGGTTCCGGAGTTGGTTGAGTATTCCGCCGCCCAGCGTATCATCCGGCGCTTGGGATCGTCACCGCATGAGGGTGATATCGGCCAAGTTGTGATCGTGGGAGGCTTCGGGCACTCGTGGCAACCGAGGCCCCATCGCCCTGGTGGCCCTTAACTTGTCCCCCAGGACTTGATCCGGGTCGCCCATGGGGCGGGTGTTGGTTTGCAATCAGGGGGGGATGGTTTGTTCTGATGCTCTCAAAACTCCCGCAACACCCGTCCATAGCCCTCAAACCGGTCCTCGATGCCGGCGGCGCGTAGCCCGTGCCAATAGCTGACCGAGTTGATGGCGATGACCGGCTTGCCGCGCTTTTGCTCCTCGACCTCGGCCTGGCGCATGAAATGCAGGTTGGTGCCGAACTGAACGATCGCGTCCACGTCGGGGCCGTCGATCTCGTCCAGAGCCTTGGACAGGTCCTCGCCGGTGACCTCGGCGATGGCGACTGGGCTTGGGCATTTCAAGCCGATGAAATTCACCACCTCATAGTCGAGATCGGCGAAGAACTGGCTGATATGACGGTCGGCGACGGGCATGTAGGGCGAGAGAATGGCGATCCGCTTGGCCCCCAGTTTACCCAGCGCCGCCGCCACCGCGAAGGAGCCGCCGGTGACCGGCACGCCGGTGCGCTCCTCCAGCATCTTGCGCCGCGCCAGCGAGGCCTCGTAGCCGTCCCAGACGATCAGTGAGGACATGCCGACGATCAGCAAGCCCGGCGCCGAGGTCATCACCCGGTCGACGGCGGCGACCAGATCGGCCTCGCTCAAGCGGACCATCTTGTCGAAATCCTCATCCGAGTTGATGGCCATGTTCGGGATGCCTATCCGCGCCACATGGGTGGTGATGCCGTCGCCGCGCAGATCGTCGAAATCGGGCTGCACGATGGTGTTGGTGGAGGGGACGACCGTCCCGATCTTGAGCTTCCAGCCGCGTTGATCCGGCATCGCGCGTTCTCCCGACGGATGGTGGGGTTAGAGCCGGCTGACCCGGTCCGGCTGTTTCTTCAAGACCTCGTCGCAAAAGCGGCGGGCATCCGCCTCGGATTCGTCTCGCGAGGCGTATTCGCGCCGTCCGTGCGAGCCGGCCATCTGCTTGCCGTCGACCCAGATCGACCAGGGATGGCGCACGACTTGGCCATTGGCCCAATGCTCTACAAAGATTTCGATCATCACGATCCCAGGACGCCGCGTGGATGAGAACCTAGTATCGCCGTTCGTCAGCGGCCCCCGCAAGGGGCGCGCGGAAATTCCGGCGAGTGGCGTGATTTGGCGGATCGATGTCGCCGGGGGTGTCGATCCCGCCGCGTCCGGCGTATTAGTCTGCCTAATCCGTGGTGTTATCGAGATTTCGAACGGCGAGGGGAGCCTGGGCCATGAACAACGACGTTATCGTGACTTGCGCGGTCACCGGCTCCGGCGACACCGCCGGCAAGCATCCGGATCTGCCGATTACGCCGGAACAGATCGCCAATGCGGCCTTGGAAGCGCGCGAGGCCGGCGCGGCGGTGGCGCATATCCATGTCCGCGACCCCGAGACCGGGCAAGGCAGCCGCGATGTCGAGCTCTATCGCGAGGTGGTCGAGCGCATTCGCGACGCCGGCTCCGATGTGATCATCAACCTCACCTCGGGCATGGGCGGCGACTTGATGGTCAATGCCGATGATCCGGCGAAACAGGATCCGGGCACCGATCTGGTCGATGGCCTGACCCGGCTCGCCCATGTCGAGGCGCTACGCCCGGACATCTGCACCCTGGATTGCGGGTCGATGAATTTCGGCGAGGGCAACTCGGTGGTGATCAACACCCCGCATGTACTCAGGGTCATGGCCAAGCGGGTGCTGGAACTGGGCGTGAAGCCGGAGATGGAGGTCTTTGATACCGGCCAGCTCTGGTTCGCCAAGACCATGTACGAGGAGGGGCTGGTGGCCGATCCGCCGATGTATCAGATCTGCCTCGGCATCCCCTATGGCGCGCCGGCGGATACCGCGCATATGAAGGCCATGGCCGACGCCATGCCGCCCGGCGCGGTCTGGGCCGGTTTCGGGATCAGCCGGATGCAGATGCCGATGGTGGCGCAAGCGGTGCTGCTCGGCGGTCATGTGCGGGTCGGGCTTGAGGATAATCTGTATCTGGAGCGCGGGGTGCACGCCAGTAACGGGCAGTTGGTGGAGAAGGCGATCCGCATCGTCCGAGACATGGGCGCCCGGACGCTTGATCCGACGGAAGCGCGCAAGCTCTTGAAAATCACGCAATAGGCGTTGCCGTTACCCTGTTTGCCGCGGACCCGTCGTCCGGGTCCGATCCTCTGTCGTCTTGAATTGGACCATCCATGACCGAGATCAAACGTGTAACCGTCGTCGGCACAGGCGTGATCGGCGCGGGCTGGGCGACGCGGTTTCTTGCCCATGGCTTGGAGGTCACCGCCAGCGACCCGGCGCCTGGGGCCGAGGAAAAGCTGCGCGCCTCGATCGCGCGTGCGTGGCCGGCGATGGTGAAGGCGGGATTGGCGACGCGGGACACGCCGCCGGAGATTCGCTTTGAGGCTGATCTCGCCGCCGCCTGCGCCGAAGCCGATTGGGTGCAGGAAAGCGCGCCGGAGAACGAGGTACTGAAGCGCGGTCTGCTGGCCCGGATCGACGCCGCGACGCGGGATACTGCGATCATTGCGTCCAGTTCCTCCGGCTTGCTGCCGACGGTCATCCAGGCGGACTGCGCCGCCCCGGGACGCGTGGTGATCGGCCATCCTTTCAATCCAGTCTATCTCTTGCCCCTGGTCGAGATCGTCGGCGGCGAGGCGACGGCGGCGGAAACCGTGGAACGGGCCAGCGCCTTTTATGCCTCGATCGCCATGCATCCGCTCAAGGTGCGGCGCGAGATCGAGGGTTATATCTCCGACCGGCTTCAAGAGGCGTTGTGGCGCGAGGCACTGCACATGGTGGCCGATGGCGTGGCGACAACCGAGGAAATCGATGACGCGGTGATCTACGGCCCGGGCCTGCGCTGGGCGATCATGGGGACCTGCCTGACATTCCATCTGGCCGGCGGCGAGGCGGGCATGCGCCATATGCTGGAGCAGTTCGGCCCGGCGCTGGAGCTTCCCTGGACCAAGCTCAAGGCACCGCCGCTGACCGATACATTGATCGACCGGATGGTCGAGGGTACCCAGGCCCAAGCGGCGGGCCGGTCGATCGAGG
>JADHLJ010000057.1 GCA_016780745.1 Alphaproteobacteria bacterium
CTTAAACCCTATACGCTCCAACGTATCCGATAAAGCGACGGAGGGAGCATCGCCTATGCGGCCCGCCGAAATACGCTCCTCTCCCCGATGAATAACACCCCTTAAAAATGTCCCGGTGGTCAGAATAACATTCTCTGAGTCATAGACCCGCCCATCCGCGCAGACCACGGCACAAACGCGGTCATCGTCGGTGAAAAGGATATCTTCGACGGATCCTTCTTCAATTTTAAGATTTTCCTGATCCGACAACAAGTCCTGTACCGCTTGTCGATAAAGCGCCCTATCCGCCTGCGCTCTTGGCCCTCGTACGGCGGGACCCTTGCTTCTGTTCAACACACGAAACTGGATTCCGGCCAAATCTATGGCCCTTGCCATAATTCCGTCCAGCGCGTCGATCTCTCGGACTAGGTGACCTTTCCCCAACCCCCCTATAGCTGGATTGCAAGACATCTCCCCAATGGTCGAGCGCTTGTGGGTCACCAACAAAGTCCGTGCGCCCATACGAGCGCTCGCGGCGGCCGCCTCACAACCCGCGTGACCTCCTCCGATCACGACAACATCAAACCGGTTTTTCATCACCTCACCTCACCACAGCGCACAATCCCTGTCCTATCAGCCACGGAACTTTGTTTCACGTGAAACATCACTTACCAATGCAGAAATCACGGAACACCACATCCAAAAGATCTTCAACATCGATACGTCCCGTGACGCGACCAAGAGAATCCGCCGCTTGCCTCATCACTTCCGCTACTATTTCTGGCTCTCTCGCCAGCGCTAATTCCCGCCGCGCGACTTCCAGATCGCATACGCTGGCATCGAGCGCGGCGCGATGTCTAGACCGAGACAGAACCGGCCTCCTAGAAACCTCCATGCGATCGCGAGCGACATCCGTGATCCATTTCATCGCCTCCGTCAGCCCGGCCCCAGACACTAGAGACATCGCCTGAGTTCGCCAGGGCCATCCATTCACCCGAGATCCCCGCCGATCCCCACTTTCCCCAAGGTCAATCTTGTTCAAAAGAACCAGGTCGCCTTCAAGCGCCCCGAACACCTCGGGATCTACCAAATCCGCGTTCCTTGCCTCGATAACCAGAACCCGAAGGTCAGCATCCCCGGCCCAAGCACGGGCTCGACGCATTCCCTCGGCTTCAATCACATCCCCTCCATCCCGTAGGCCGGCCGTATCAGCCACTGTTACAGGGTAACCACCCAAGTCCAAATGAACTTCAACCACATCCCTGGTCGTCCCAACCTTGGGCGAAACGATCGCAACATCTCTTTCCGCAAGCCAGTTAACAAAGCTGGACTTACCCGCGTTCGGCGGCCCTACCACCGCGATTCTCATGCCGTTACGTAACCGTTCACCCCGTCGTCCATCAGCTGAAAAGTCTTTCATGGACTGGATCAATTCGGACAGATCCCCGCCCAATTTCTCAAGCACGTCATCGGGAATATCCTCATCGGGGAAATCAATATAGGCCTCAAGATGCGCCCGAATTGCGGTTAATTTCGCGGACCAAGCGTCAAAAACCTCACGCAGGGATCCACCAAGCTGCATCATTGCCAGGTCTCGCTGTGCTTCTGTCTCGGCATTCACCAAATCATTGATCGCTTCGGCTTCGGTTAGGTCGAGACGTCCAGCCAATACAGCGCGACGCGTAAACTCCCCCGGCTCCGCGTAGCGGTACCCTGGCGTCTCAATCAGCGCCGATACGACTGAGTCATACACAGCCCTTCCGCCATGAATCTGTAGCTCCACCAGGTCTTCCCCCGTATAACTACCGGGTCCCTTGAAGAACAAAATCAAAGCCTGATCCAGCTCAACGTCGTTTTGGCGGAGCTTCCTTACGGCCGGGACACGGGGTTTGGGTAACGGAAAGCCGAGAATTGCACCGACCGCCGACGCCCCGGCGCCCGAAACCCGAATAATGGCGACCGCCGCCCGACCTGGCGCCGTCGCCAGGGCAACAATAGTATCTTCGTCGGAACGCACTTATTTATCTCCTCGGACCGTCTTAAAATCCCGCGCGCGTTGCCAGAAAACAAAAGCGTTCTTGAGCTAGACCGAGAAACCGACGACTGTCATGCGCAAACACGTCAGCCGACCTCCGCCTCCCACGCTTCCGGATGTAACAATGGGACAGAAAACCATAAACACCCCCGTCGGTGCGTTGACTCTATCCAGCAACGGCCACGCTATTACAAGAGTGACGTGGCCAAGCACATCGGACGTGCCCGGAGCCTGCGCGACGGATGCGGTCCTTGAATCCGCGGCGATGGAAATCAAAAAATACTTCTCCGGCGCGCTCACCCATTTCAACACACCCATTCACCTCGAAGGCTCCGCTCTTCAGCTAGGTGTTTGGGAAGTAATGCGCGCCATTCCCTTCGGTCAGGTCCTCACCTATGGCGACGTCGCCAAGTCCATAGGTTCCGAGCCCCAGGCCGTGGGAACCGCATGCGGACAAAACCCCATCCCCGTAATTGTTCCGTGCCATCGTATCGTCGGCGCCGGAGGAAAACTGACTGGCTTTTCTGGAGGAAACGGGATTGAAACCAAGTCTTTCTTGCTTGACCTCGAATCCGGGCAAGGTCGACTTCTCTAACGGATGGTATCAGGTCCATGTTGCCCCATCCGAGCTTCCGCGTGGACTTCATTTTCGCCGACGGGTTACGCTTGCGCCGCCGCAAAATGGCAAGGGAGACGATTAAATGACTTATGTTACGATAGAAGCGGAGGATGGCGGAAACTTCCAGGCCTATAGCGCCGCACCTTCAAACGGCGGCAACGCCCCGGGAATCGTCCTTATCCAGGAAATTTTCGGTGTAAACAAAGTGATGCGAGACCTTGCGGATGGGTACGCCCGCCTCGGATATCACGTCCTGTGTCCCGACATTTTTTGGCGTATTGAGCCTGGGATCGACATCACCGACCAAAGCCAGGCCGAATGGGACCGTGCTTTTGAGTTATTCGGTTTGTTTGACACCGATCTCGGCGTATCGGATCTAAACTCGACCCTTTCTCACCTCAGATCCATGCCCGGTTGCGGGGGCAAGGTCGGAAGCGTGGGATACTGCCTCGGGGGTAAACTAGCCTATCTCATGGCAACGCGAACCAACGCGGACTGCAATGTCAGCTTCTATGGCGTCGGACTGGACGGTCTGATTGATGAAGCCACGAAAATAGACGCGCCTTATCTCTCGCATATCGCGGCCCTTGACGGCTTTGTGCCCCCGGAAGCTCAGGCCGCCATAAAGTCAGGCCTCGGCGGTAACCCGCTTTGTACCCTGCATGTTTATGATCAGCAGGATCACGCTTTTGCCCGTCAGGGCGGAGAGCATTTCGATAAGCCCGCCGCGGATCTCGCCAACCGGAGAACCGCCGATTTCTTCAAGGCTCATCTAAGCTGAACGGAGCTTCCACCATGACCAAGGCCATCCGCTTCCACCAAACCGGTGGACCCGAGGTTTTAAGCTGGGACGACGTTGACGTCGCCGATCCAGGGCCCGGCGAGATCCGTGTCCGACACACTGTTGTCGGCCTCAACTACATCGACACCTATCATCGGAGCGGGCTTTACCCTCTTCCGCTACCATCGGGCATCGGCATGGAAGGCGCCGGCGTCGTCGACGCGGTTGGCCAGGGGGTATCGGATCTCGCGGAAGGTGACCGTGTCGCCTATGCCGCCGGCCCGCCAGGCTCCTACGCCGAGGCACGGAATATAGAAGCGGCCAAGGTCGTTAAAATCCCCGGCGGCGTGGACGACAAGACAGCCGCCGCGATGATGCTCAAGGGTCTCACGGCACAATATCTCATCCGACAGATCCACAAGGTCCAATCGGGCGACACGATCCTCATCCACGCGGCCGCGGGCGGCGTGGGGCTCATCGTCTGCCAATGGGCTAAAAGCCTCGGCGCCACCGTCATCGGTACCGTTGGCAATGACGCCAAGGCCGACCTTGCCCGCGCCAATGGATGTGATCATCCAATCATCTATACGCGGGAAGACTTCGTCGCCAAGGTCAATGAGATCACCGACGGCGCGAAACTGCCGGTGGTTTATGATTCCATTGGCGCCGATACGTTCAACGGTTCCCTCGATTGCCTCCAAGCGCGGGGCATCATGGTGAGTTTTGGCCAAGCATCCGGGCCGATACCTCCCGTTGATCTGGGGGTTTTCGCCCAGAAAGGTTCGCTCTATTTCACCCGCCCGACATTGTTTAACTACGCTGACACGCCAGAGAACCTTCGCGCCATGTCAGACGATCTGTTCGCCGCCGTCGCTTCAGGCGCGGTCAAGATCAGCATAGACCAGACTTTCGCTCTGTCGGAGGCCCGAGCGGCGCATGAAGCGTTGGAGGGACGTAAAACCACGGGGTCGACAATTCTCGTGCCGTGAAGACGCGTTAAGTTTTTCGAAGCTTGAACCCAACCCAAAAGACGAAGGGGGCTCCCATGGGAGCCCCCTTTTCCATTTCGATCGCGGTGTTTTCCATTCGATATCAGGAGTTCATCGCATCGAAGAAATCCGCGTTGTTCTTGGAGGTCTTGAGCTTGTCCAACAGGAACTCCATCGCGTCGACGGTTCCCATTTGGGTGAGGATCCGGCGCAACACCCACATCTTGGCCAGCGTCCCTTTATCAACCAGAAGCTCTTCCTTGCGCGTCCCCGACCGGGTGATGTCAATCGTCGGGAAAGTCCGCTTGTCGGTCAGCTTGCGGTCTAGGATAATCTCGGAGTTACCGGTTCCCTTGAACTCCTCGAAGATGACCTCATCCATGCGTGAGCCGGTATCGATAAGCGCCGTCGCGATAATCGACAGCGACCCGCCTTCCTCGATATTCCTGGCCGCGCCGAAGAATCGCTTCGGTCGTTGCAACGCGTTGGCGTCAACACCACCGGTCAGGACCTTGCCCGAGGACGGTACAACCGTGTTGTAAGCACGTGCCAGACGGGTGATGGAATCCAGGAGGATAACCACGTCACGCCGGTGTTCAACCAGTCGCTTGGCTTTTTCGATCACCATCTCGGCGACCTGAACATGCCGACTGGCGGGTTCATCAAATGTCGAGCTGATAACCTCGCCGTTAACCGTCCGATCCATGTCCGTGACTTCCTCTGGCCGCTCATCGATCAGCAGCACAATGAGGTAGACCTCGGGATGGTTCATGGAAATGGATGTCGCGATGTTCTGAAGCATGACCGTCTTACCGGTACGCGGCGGCGCCACCACAAGCGCCCGTTGCCCCTTGCCGATCGGAGAGATCAAATCAATCACCCGGCAGGTGGGATCTCCAGATCTACCCGGGGCTGATTCGACCTCCAGACCCAGTCGTTCCTCGGGATACAAAGGGGTCAGGTTGTCGAAGTTGATCCGGTGCCGGACGACATCCGGATCCTCGAAATTGATCTTATTGACCTTCAAGAGCGCGAAATATCGTTCTCCATCCTTGGGAGAGCGGATTTGCCCTTCAACCGTATCGCCTGTTCGCAAACCGAAACGACGCACCTGGCTGGGTGAGACATAAATGTCATCGGGCCCCGGCAGATAATTCGATTCAGGTGATCTGAGGAAACCAAACCCATCGGAAAGGGTTTCGAGCACGCCCATTCCGTGGATTGCGACTTCGTTTTCGGCCAACTGTTTTAAAATCGCGAACATCATGTCCTGCTTGCGCAGAACGCTGGCATTCTCGATTTCCAGCTCTTCCGCGTACGCGAGAAGATCGGCCGGCGTTTTCTTCTTAAGCTCCTGAAGATGCATTTTGCGTCAGGTCTTTTGCTGAAAATGGAAAAAGGAGGGCTTGAATGCTGATACGCTTCGGTCTGTCCGCGCGGAAATCGAATTTATTTCTGGACAGGAATTTGAGGGCGGGTCGCCCCATGCGTAGGCAATGAGGATTTACCTAAACCCAGAGCTAAAGTCAAACGCGTATCGCGTCGATATCCAGCAAAAAACTTAAACCGGCTTCAAGACAACCAGCAAAACGATTGCAATGAGCAGAACCGTCGGGACCTCGTTCACGATCCGATAAAAACGAGCAGACAGATAATTCGCGTCCCGCTCAAAAAACCGGCGCCAACGCGACAACATCCCATGGATTCCCGTCATACCTACCAAGGCTAGGATCTTCCATTGCATCCAGCTTTGCTCAAGATGATCAGGGACGAGAACCAGCATCCACACGCCGAAAACAAACGCCGCCAACATCGCTGGATTGATGATCGCGCGGATCAGTCGTCTCTCCATGATCTTCAGCGTCTCGGAGAGCTCGGATCCGGGTTTTGCATCCGCGTGATAGACGAATAATCGGGGCAAATAGAGCATCCCGGCCATCCACGCCATGACACTGATGATGTGTAGGGCCTTGATAAGGAGATAATATTCCATCGAGATTTCCCGCTCTAGGCCTATCGAGGCGACCGAAGCAATCGCGCGAGTTTTTCGACATTCTCCGGTGGCGTGCTTGGGATAACACCGTGGCCCAGATTGAAAATAAACGGCCCATTTTCCAAGTCGCCTCGGATGCGATCGACCGCGCGGATCAACGCATCACCACCCGATACCAGGGCGATTGGGTCCAAGTTTCCTTGCACGGGTGTTATTGGTTGAATTTCCCGAGCCACCCAATCCGTCGGTACACTGGTATCTATCGCGACGGCATCCACACCCGCCCGCTCGGCGAACGCCTTGTATTGAATCCCGGCGCCTCTTGGAAAACCAATGATGGGCACATCCGGATGGTCTTCTTTCACCCCAGCGACAATCCGACGCATCGGATCAATGGTCCAGGCCTCGAACTGATCCGGTGCCAGGACCCCAGCCCAGGAATCGAACAGTTTCACAACCTGGGCACCAGCCCGAATCTGCGCTTTAAGGTGACGAATCGTTGCTTCAATGAGCAGATCCATTAACTCGGAAAACCCTTTGGGATCAGAGAAAGCCCAAAGCTTGGTTTTCGCGTAATCCTTACTTGATCTCCCCTCGATCATATAGGTCGCCACGGTCCATGGCGCGCCGGCGAAACCGATCAGCGTTACATCGTCCGGTAAGTCCTCGCGTACTCTCGAAACGGTCTCATACGTCGCTTCGATGCGGGACCAAGACTGATCCAGCGATAAACGCGATAGGTCACTCGTCGTATCCAGTGGTTCCAGGACCGGGCCGATGCCCTCCTCGAAGCGCACGGATTGACCCAGCCCGAACGGTATAATCAGGATATCCGAAAACAGGATTGCCCCATCGGGGTGAAACCGTCGGATCGGTTGAAGCGTGACTTCCGCCGCCATTTTGGGCGTCAGACAAAGGTCCAAGAATGATCCCGCCTTTGTCCGAAGCGCTCTATATTCCGGAAGATAGCGTCCGGCCTGTCTCATAAGCCAAAATGGAGGCCGATTGGATACGCCCCCACGGAGAGCATGGAGGATTGGCTGATCGTTCATGAGAGTGCCTAGACCGGTTAAGCCCCCGTTATACAAACAATACGTAGTTAATAGAAATAGATTGAAGGGGTAGTGAATCCCTGTGACTTCGGTGGATTAAAAACCCTCGACAGGTTTTCCACGGATTTACCAGATGCGAGCATCAATCTCACGACGTTTGTAAGAATGTGGAAAACACGTTTTCCAAAGGCCATCAGTCATTGTGAATCATGGGAGTTAGGTGCGAAAAGAACGGTATGTCGAATTTCTCCACCTTAGTAACAATGCTTCGTCCATTCTTACACAACGCGAACAACCTGACTCATGGCCCCGGGACGAAAGGGGCAAGTTTCTCGCCTCGATCCCACAAGAGCGGTTTATCCTCATAATGAAGCAGTTATCCAAAAGAGGGCGGCCGAACTGATGGCGGAACAACTCCACATCCATCTGGTGTCGGACGCGACCGGCGAGACCAATCATCAAATCGCGCGCGCGTGCATGGTGCAGTTTCAAGGGGTGCGTCCGACCGAGCACGTCTGGTCCCTGGTTCGTACCAGCAGTCATATCGATAAAATCCTGACCGCGGTCGAAGCCTTTCCGGGACCTGTTTTGTTTACCTTGGTTGACAGCGCATTGAGACGCCAGCTTATTGATGGTTGCCAGAAATCCAAGGTACCGTGTGTATCGGTTCTGGATCCGGTGCTGGATACCCTTGCTGATTATCTGGGGGTTGAAAGCAGGGGTACTCCAGGGCGCCAGCATCGCATGGACGCGGCGTATTTCAGCCGGATCGAAGCCATGGACTTCACCCTGATCCATGACGATGGTCAATTGACCAACGATCTGACCGACGCGGACATTATCATTTTAGGAGTTTCGAGGACCTCGAAGACGCCGACGTCCCTTTATCTGGCTAACCGCGGCTATAAAACCGCGAATATCCCCCTTGTTCCAAACATTCCGCTACCCGACCAACTCTTGGAAACCAGGAATCTTTTTATTGTTGGTTTAACGAATGATCCCGTACGGCTTACCCAGGTGCGTCGTAATCGAATGTTGATGCTTAACCAAAAGGAAGAAACTGATTATATCGACCTGGATAAGGTCCGGCGCGAGGTAACCGACGCTCGACGACTGTTTCGCGAACACGGCTGGCCTGTCATCGATGTCACCCGTCGGTCCATTGAGGAAACCGCGGCGGCGGTTCTTCAACACTATGCCCGCTTCCACGGTGAAGAGGGTTAGTTCACGATGTCGCGATCCCTGATGAACCCTTCGATGCCCCTGGATACTCTCATCCTGGCTTCCGGCAGCGCGACGCGCGCCGCGATTCTACGGAATGCCGGACTCGAATTCTCGGTACAACGACCTTCGGTGGACGAAGCCGCGGTTCGCGATTCAATGATAAGTGCCGGCGCAACCGTTGAAGCCGCCGCGCTTCGCTTGGCGGAGCTAAAGGCCTTGGAAATCGCGTCGCGGAAGATCGGTTCCATCGTTATCGGCGCCGATCAGATATTGGAATGTGACGGCGAATGGTTCGAGAAACCAGGCGGAACCGATGAAGCGCGGGTGCAATTAAAGCGCCTTGCCGGCAAGAACCATCGTTTGATCAGTGCCGTTGTGATTGCTCGAGAAGGTGAGACTATCTGGCGGACAACGGATCAGGCGACCTTGCGGATAAGGCATCTTGGGGCGGCCTTTCTGGATCGATATCTCGACATGATGGGTGATCGTGTCTCGACTTCCGTCGGTGGTTACCAGGTCGAGGGCCCCGGGGCTCAGTTATTCGAGGCGATTGAGGGCGATCATTATACGATCCTTGGACTACCTCTATGGCCAACTCTCGGGTTCTTGAGAAGAATCGGCGTTCTGGAAGAATGAGGACATGAAGATACTAGGCCTTACCGGATCAATCGCCATGGGTAAGAGCACAGCCGCGGCGATGCTGCGACGGTTCAAGATCCCGGTTCATGACGCGGATGCATGCGTGCACCAGCTCTTTGCCAAAGGTGGCCGGGCCGTTTCACCGATCAACGAGGTTTTTCCCGGTGTTGTACGAGACGGCGCGGTGAATCGCGTGGAACTGGGGGCTCGCGTTTTCAACGACACTCCCGCGCTCAAGAAGCTTGAGGCGATCGTCCATCCCCTGGTCCGAAGTGAGCGTGACCGCTTTATCGCCAAGCATCGCCGCCGCCGCGCGCCCTTCGTGGTTCTCGATGTTCCACTACTTTATGAGACAGGCGGGCAAGGTATCTGTGATGAGGTGATCGTCGTAAGCGCGCCGGCGTTTCTGCAACGCCGCCGGGCGCTCGCGAGGCCCGAAATGACGGCGGAGAAATTTGCCTCGATCCTAAGCCGGCAAATGCCGGACCATCGAAAATGCAGGCTTGCCAGCGTGGTCATCGCGACGGGGCTTGGCTTCGCGGATACTCACCGCAGACTGTCTCGATATATTAAGCGTCTTCGCAACGCCGCCTGACCAAAGCAACCGGAGGAGCCCCATGCGAGAAATCGTGCTGGATACCGAGACTACGGGGCTGGATGCGCTCGGCGGTCACCGCATCATCGAGATCGGGGCACAGGAGCTGCTGAACCATGTACCGACCGGCAATCACTATCACTGCTATATTAATCCCGAGCGGGACGTGGACCAGGGCGCCTACGACGTACATGGCCTCTCGCGGGAATTTCTCTCCGATTTTCCAACCTTCGACGGAATCGTGGAAGAGTTTCTCACGTTTATCGCCGAGGACACGCTGATTATCCACAATGCCCGGTTCGACATGGGCTTCATCAACATGGAGCTCGGGCGGCTGAAACGCCCGGATATACCGATGAGCCGCGTTGTGGATACTCTCCAGATGGCTCGCCGCCGATACCCGGGCGCGCAAGCCAGCCTGGACGCGCTATGCCGTCGGTTCGAAATCGATAATTCCCACCGCGATCTCCATGGCGCGTTGGTCGACGCGGATCTACTCTCCGCGGTTTATCTGGAGCTGATTGGCGGAAGGCAGCCCGGTTTCGAGCTCGGCGCGGACACGGTTCAGGAAGCGGCTCCCGAGATTCGTGAATCAACCACGCGCCCGCCGCGGAATTTCAACGTCAGTCCTGCGGAACAAAAAGCGCACCAAGAGTTGCTGAACCAGATCACGGATCCGATTTGGCGCAACGACTGACTGGCGGTGGCTTACTGAACCAGGGTTTCTTCCGCCGGACGTGTTGCGTTTTGTTCCTGGGATTGGCGGTACAGCTGAGCAAAATCGACGGGTTGAATGAGAAGTGGCGGAAAGCCGCCGTCGCGAGTGACATCGGCGATAATACTTCGAGCGAAGGGGAATAACAGCCTCGGACATTCCACCAACAGCAGGGGTTGAAGATGCTGCTCGTCGAACCCTTCCAGGGTGAACACTCCGGCGTAGCTTAATTCGGCGAGAAAAAGTTGGCCTTGATCACCAGTCCCATTCACTGTCGTTGTCAAAACGACCTCAAACACCGCATCCGCGAGTTTTGTGGCTTTCACATCAACATGAACGTCGACTTTGGGTTGACCTTCTTGCGGCTGCAGGCTTTGGGGAGCTCTTGGATTCTCGAATGAGAGATCCTTCACATACTGAGCGTTAATGCGAATGGGCATGGTTCCAGGGGCCGGAGCCTGTTGAGCATTCACGTCGTTGGTATCGGTCATTGAAAATCCCTCGAAAAGAATAGATCTGGAACCATGCTAGGCTACTCGCGGGGTATCATGGATCGGCGGGGCCGACAACCACGCCGCCGCCATTTTCATCCACGCGAACCACGGTTCCATTGGTTACCCGTAGCCCCGTGACGCCCCGAATAAAGCCCCAATGGGAGACAACAGCCACGGATTGTCGATCGGTCAGCCTGGCGCTCTTCTCCAAAAAGGCGCGCGCCCTATCGGCGACCAGATCATCGGTCTCATCCTCATAAGGCCACCAGCGCTCCTTAATATGAGAAAAGTCTATGTCCGGCCATGTTTTGATGAGATCGGTTCGCGGACTCCCGATATCGCAGGAGAAGGCGTAATGCTCGCGGACAAGGGTGTCGATCGAGATCGGAATGGATAGTTTTTCACCGATGATCGAAGCGGTCTGCAGGGCGCGTTTATAAGGACTGCTTATAAGCCGGGTAATGCCCTGATCGGCGAGAAGAATAGCGGCGGATCGTGCTTGTTCTTCTCCGAGCGGGGTGATCGCCGGATCCTCGATGCCCGGATCTATGCGTGTTTCACCATAAACGACATTGAATTCGGACTGGCCATGGCGCACGAGGATCATGATTTTTCACCGTTCCGGGGTTTGATGTCGTCCTGCCGGTTGTCGGGGATACCAGGCGATATGACGGTAGGGTCTCTGTCGGGCTCGCTGACATCGCTGAATTCGCCATCGATCGTGTGTCCGGCTTGTCTGAACGGGTCCGAGGTCGCATCAAAACCCTTCGACGACATCTTTACCCGTGCCTTGGCGATGACCGGACGGAGCATGGTACCAAGAACCACGATCCTTATGGGCGGCACGAACAGCAAAAACCCGACGGTGTCCGTCACGAATCCGGGAACGAAAAGACAGATCGCGGCTAAAAGCAGCCCCAAGCCACCAACCACTTCTTCAAGCGGCATTCTTCCTTCGGCGAGGCTCGCTTGCGCGCGCGCCAAGGTGTTCATTCCCTGATAACGAAACAGTGCCGCGCCGATTAGAGCAGTGATGATTGTGGCCCCGATGGTCGCAAAGCCTCCGATCCGCCCGCCGACCTCAATGAAGGTCAGGATCTCGGCGAACGGCAAACCTATGAACAAACAGAGTAAAACGAGGGCGGCCATGGTTGCTCTTTGCACAGTGACAGCTTAAGTAGGGTGGTGTACCGTTTTGCCGGCGTCAGCGGTCGTTTGGCTTCAAATTGTTGATGGGCCATAATTGGCTAGGCCGATTGGTTGAACGGGTCCAGAGTCTCGGTGAAGACAGGTAAAGAAAGGGCGGTCGGCGGTCCAGTACAACCTCCGGTCGGAAACGCGAAATGGGCGACGGTTTCGCATTCTTTGATGTCATAATTTTCGCGATGCTCGCGGGTTATCTCGTGTTTCAGCTTCGTCGTGTTTTAGGGCGTCGCACGGGTCATGAAGATCAGCGCAAGGCAAATCCCTTTAAACGCGGAACCGATGATCCGGCGGAAAATGACAACGTCATTTCGCTACCGGATCGGGCAACCAAGGAATCCGTCGATGATGAAAGCGCCGGATTCGATGCTGAATTGAACGGTCTGTCGCAACTCAAGGCGAATGATCCGAGTTTCGACGACCGGGAATTCCTGCGCGGCGCCAAGGGCGCCTTTGAGTGGATCGTGGCCGCCTTCGCGCGCGGCGATCGGGACGAGCTCCGAAAGCTTCTGGGCCCGTCGCTTTTCGTAAGCTTTGAAGACGCGATAGAGCAGCGCGAGAAGGCGAACGAAACCCTTGAGACCACGATTTCCTCGATGAAATCCGCCACGATAGACGACGTCACCCTTGAAGGGTCGGTTGTATCTATAACCGTTGAATTTCTGACGGATCAGGTGAAGGTGGTTCGCGATGCCCAGGGCGAGGTTGTCGAGGGTGACCCGAGCAAGATCGAAACTCTTCGGGACATCTGGGTGTTCTCCCGTGACATGCGCTCGAATGATCCGAATTGGCAACTCGTCGCCACGCGTGAGCCCGAGGACATTGCGTAACACGGCTATTTTTCGGGAATTCGACGAGTGAATTCGGCGGCACGTCTAATTGCCGTGATGGCCATCGTCGTCGTGGCGGCTTGCGCACCGCCAAAAGAACCTGTTTCCGATCCAAGCCCGGCTCCGACGGCACCATCCTTTCAAGCGGTGAATTTTTCAGACATTCCAGGCTGGTCAATAGACCGGGCGGCGCAAGCGATTCAGGCGTTGCGTCGTTCCTGTGATCGGTTGCTCAAGGCGCCGAGAACGCGGCAAATGACCGACAAGTCGATCGGCGGTCGCGTGGGTGATTGGGCGCCCGCCTGCCGGGCACTGCCTGGCGAGATCACGGACGATGCACGGGCGCGACACTATTTTGAAACCTGGTTCCGCCCTTACCGTGTTCTCTCCGGAACAACGGTCGACGGCTTGTTTACCGGCTATTTCGAGCCCGGCCTTAGAGGATCGAAGACCCCGAGCGAGATTTTCAGCGTTCCCATCTATGAGCGGCCAAGCGATCTCGTCCTGGTTACGCTTGGAGAATGGCGCGAGAATTTCCGAGGCGAGCGTATCGCGGGTCGGATCGTCAATGGCCGTCTGAAGCCATATTTCTCACGCGCGCAAATAGAGGCGGGAGCATTGAAGGATAGAGCGCAACCCTTGGCCTGGGTTGATGATGCCGTGGGCGCGTTCTTTCTGCATATTCAAGGTTCCGGGCGCATCTCATTGCCTGATGGCGACGTGATGCGGGTTGGTTATGATGGCCATAACGGGCATGTCTATCGCGCGATCGGGCGCGATCTCATCGAAGAGGGCGCCATCACTAAAAAGGACATTTCGCTTCAGTCGATCAGAGCCTGGCTGGCGGCCAACCCGGACCGCAAGTCCGAGATGATGAACCGGAACCCGTCCTTTATCTTCTTCCGCGAGATTGCTGGAGAGGGCCCGATCGGCGCTCAGGGAGTCGCCTTGACGCCGGGTCGATCCCTGGCCGTGGACCCGAAATTTCTGCCCCTTGGCGCGCCGATTTGGCTTGAAGCGGATTACAGGGACGAATCGGGCCGACCATTGCGGCGGCTGATGGTCGCGCAGGATACGGGCGGTGCGATCCGAGGCGCGGTGCGCGGTGATGTGTTCTGGGGCCATGGGGAGATCGCGCGGGCTCTGGCCGGTCGGATGAAGGCGCCGGGCCGGATTTATCTGCTCTTGCCGAAAACGCTCGAGGTCGCGGACTTGCGGTAACCATCCCGTCCTTGGTGAGCAATGCTTGCATCATTTCGGTGATCTGCGCATCCTGCCGGCGGTTCCGCTGGGAGAATTTCAATGTCCACTATCGACGCATCTGGTTCACGCAAGCCGCCGATGAAGGTCGGCCTGTTTGTGACCTGTCTCGTGGATATGTTTCGCCCCAGTGTTGGCTTCGCGGCCATCAAGCTTCTGGAATCGGCGGGCTGTATTGTCGAAGTCCCGGAAGCGCAAACCTGTTGTGGACAGCCGGCCTATAATTCCGGTGATCGCGCCTCCGCCCGCTCGGTCGCGCGGGGGATCCTCGATGCGTTTGATGGTTATGATTACGTGGTCGCGCCGTCCGGTTCTTGCGCGGGCATGTTGAGCCATCATTTGCCGGAACTGTTCGAGGATGACCCAGCGCTGCAGCATCGCGCCCGGCATCTCGCCGCGCGGACCCATGAATTGGTGTCATTTTTGGTTGATATTCTAGGTTTTGGCGACATATCCGCGCAATTTGACGGGGTTGTAGCCTATCATGATTCGTGTTCGGGCTTGCGGGAGCTCGGCATAAAGTCCCAGCCGAGATCCCTGTTGTCCAAGGTCCAGGGGCTTGAATTGAATGAACTCCAGGAAGCCGAGACGTGCTGCGGTTTTGGCGGCACATTCTGCGTGAAATATCCTGATATATCCAATGCCATGGTGGAAAAGAAGCTAGCGGATATCGAAGGCGCTGGCGCCGCGACGGTGCTGGCCGGGGATCTCGGTTGCTTGATGAACATGGCGGGAAAGGCCGGCCGTAAAGGCTCCAGGATTGATTTTCGTCATGTGGCTGAAGTGCTAGCCGATGATGGATCGAAGCCGGCGATTGGACGGGCTCGATGATGGCTCATGCGTCGACATCCCATACTTTCCCCGACAATGCGCGGGCGGCGCTTGACGACCAAGTTCTCCAGCGTGCGCTCGGCAATCTGAAGCAAGGCTTCCCCGTCAAACGCGCCGAGGTGGTGGCCGACCTGCCGGAGTTCGAGGCGCTCCGCGACGTCGCCAAGGACATCAAGAACCACACGCTTGACCATCTCGACGCGTATCTGGAAATCTACGAGGCCAATGTCGTCAAGAGCGGCGGGCATGTCCATTGGGCCAGGAACGCCGAGGAGGCTTGCGAGATCGTTATGGCGATCTGCCGCGACGCCGGCGCCAAGACGGTTACCAAGGGAAAATCCATGGTGGCCGAGGAAATCGGGCTGAACGCCTATCTCGACGACCGGGGAATTGATCGAGTCGAAACCGATCTCGGCGAGTATATCATCCAGCTTCGCGACGAGCCTCCGAGCCACATCATTGTTCCAGCGGTACATGTCACCAAAGAGCAGATCGGCGAGACCTTTCGCGCGGCCCATGACGGTTTGGATCCAGAACGCGGACTTTCGGAATCCCGCGATATTACCGACGAGGCTCGTGGTCAGCTGCGCGAGAAGTATTTCGCCGCCGAAGTGGGGATCACTGGCGCGAATTTTCTGATCGCGGAAAGCGGTTCCAGCGTGATCGTAACCAACGAGGGCAATGGCGATCTGACCCAAACCCTCGCCAAGGTCCATATCGTGGTGGCCAGCCTGGAGAAGATGATACCGACCATGGAGGACGCGCTGGCGGTTCTCCGGCTCTTGGCGCGTTCCTCCACCGGGCAGGAGTTCTCCGTATACACGACGGTTTCCAACGGGCCGCGTCGCGCCGATGATCTCGACGGTCCCGAGGCGTATCACGTGGTCCTGGTGGATAACGGCCGGACCGCCATGCTGGGCACGGAAAATCAGGATATGCTTCGGTGCATCCGTTGCGCGGCTTGCATGAACCATTGTCCGGTTTACGGGGCTGTCGGCGGGCACGCCTATGGCTGGGTCTATCCAGGCCCCATGGGGGCCGTTCTGACGCCATCCTTGATTGGCGTGGAGAACAGCGGGCACCTGCCGCATGCGTCAACATTCTGCGGCCGCTGCGAGCAAGTTTGTCCGATGAAGATTCCTCTCACCAAGATGATGCGTCACTATCGAGAGCGGTCGTACCAGAATGG
>JADHLJ010000058.1 GCA_016780745.1 Alphaproteobacteria bacterium
GAACATGTTCGGGAAGCCGACGGTGGTCAGGCCCAGATTGGTCTGCGGGCCGCCATGCCATTTCTCCTTCAGGGACTCGCCGCCCCGGCCGCGAATATCGATGTTGAACAGCGCCCCGGTCATCGCGTCGAACCCGGTGGCCAGCACCAGGGCATCGAACTCGTACTCCGTGCCGTCATGCGACAGCCCCGCCGGCGTGATCGCCTCGATCGGGGTCTTCGACACATCCACCAGCTTCACATGCGGCAGATTGTAGGTCGCGTAATAGTCGGTATCCACGCAGAGCCGCTTGCAGCCGATGATATTGGTCGGACAGAGCAGCTCCGCGACCTCCGGGTCCTTGACGGTCTCGCGGATCATGTCCTTGACGAATTCGGCGGCGGTTTTGTTGGAGTCGGGATTGACCAGCAGATCCCCGTAGGCGCCGAGATAGCCGGTCCCGCCGATTTCCCAACGCTTGCGATACTCGCGGCGATATTCCTCTTCCGGCACTTCAAGCACCGACCCCGGGTTGAAGGGGAAGAAATAGCCCGACGGCATTTTCCTGGCCTTCTCGCGCAGCCCCGGATAGTCCGCCTTGACCGACTTTACGAAGTCCTCCTCCAGCTTGCGGTTGCGCGCCGGGATCGTGTAGTTCGCGGTCCGCTGAAACACCGTCAGGTGCTTGGCCTGCTTGGCGATCTCGGGGATCGACTGGATCGCCGAGGAGCCGGTGCCGATCACGCCGACCCGCTTTCCGGTGAAATCCACCCCCTCATGCGGCCAATTGCCGGTGTGATAGACCGGGCCCTTGAAGTCATCCAGCCCCTTGAACTTAGGCGTGTTGAAGCTGGAGAGACAGCCGGTCGCCATCACCACGTGGCGCGCGGTGACGCTGGAGCCATCGCCATCGTCAATGGTGACCGCCCAGATGCCCTTGGCCTCGTTGAAGACCGCCGAGGTGACCTTGGTATTGAACTGGATGTCCTTGCGTAGATCGTACCGGTCGGCCACGTGGTTGGCGTATCCGAGGATCTCGGGCTGCGGGGAATAGCGCTCGGACCAGGTCCATTCCTGCTCCAGATCCTTGTCGAACTGATAGGAATACTGAACGCTTTCCACATCACAGCGCGCGCCCGGATAGCGGTTCCAATACCAGGTGCCGCCGACCCCGTCGCCGGTCTCGTAGACCCGCGCGCTCATCCCAAGGCCGCGCAGACGGTTCAGCATGTACATTCCGGCGAAACCGGCGCCGACGACCACGACATCGAAATCGGTCTCGGTGGCGGAACGTTGAACGGCATCAGGCATGGATCGGCTCCGTTACGTAAGGAAAGGACTTGCGACGGTTATAGAACGATTGACGCCGCTCGCAAGCCTTGGGAGACAGGCGCGGCGCCGATACCATCCTTCTGTTCCGGGCTTCTGTTCCGGGCTTCTGTTCCGAAACGCGCTCGAGCCGGGGCGTACCGAGACCACGCGCGGAGATATCCTTGCCCAAACCCCTCGACGAGTTGAGCGATGCCGAGCTCCGGGCCGCCTGGGAGGACGGGAACTGGCTCGCCACCCAAGGTGGCATCACGCCGGAACAAGAACGCCTGCTTGACGAGATCGAGCGCGAGTTGGCGCGGCGCAAGGGTGATTTTAGTTAGGCGTCATTCGTGTCCGGGAAAATTCTTACCGTCGTCCTCGCGAATGCGGGGACCTCTGGGCAACGGTCAATATTGTCGCTTTTTCAACGGGTAAGGGGTCCCCGCATGCGCGAGGACGACGGGTATTTGGGGCGGTTCGCCGTCACCGATTTTAAGTCCCACCTTCGCCTCAACGCCCGTATAGACGGCAACACAGCGCTTAAGCGGGAGTCACCAATAGTTTCCCGGACAGCAGTGCGCCTTCGCGAGGACGACGGCCAAAACTTTATCGGACCACAATAAGTTAGACCTGAGACCTATAGCGAAAGCGGCAGTTCCAGATGCCGCTCGTACATCATGTCCCGGTGCGCGATCAGGATCGGATCCAACGCCGCGTCGGTCTCCGGATCGCGGGTTCCGAAAGCCACCCGCAGCCCCTCGCGCATCTCGCATAACTCGGGTGGGAGCGGGCGGAACAGGGCCATGACCGTGGCGCTGTAAATATCCACCGCCGTCATCGCATCGCCAAAATAGTAATCGCTTCCGGCCTCGCGTTGTGCCTTCAGACGCCGCGCCAGCATGCCCAGCAGCGCCGCCACCCGCCCTCGCGCCGCCGCGCCGGTCTCGGGGCTGTAGCCGTATTTCGCCGCGAGATACCGCGTCGCCCGCGCCTCGAAACCGCCCTCGCCCTTCATTCCGGCATGCACCAGGGCCAGGCGCCGGGTCTTGCCGAGCCCCCCCTCGCCGCAAATTTCGTGCGCCAGCCCCATGACCTGGGCCCGCGCCTCCGCGTCGTTGGGCAGCAGGGCCGGGCTCGGCACCCGTTCCTCGGCCCAAAGCAGGATCTCCGCCCAGTTCGAGCGCGCCGGCTCGCCGTCATGCATCAGCGCCGGCGCGCTTTTCACGCCGGTCCAATCGGTCAAGGCCGCGTTGGTTGGATCGAGCCGCACCGCGACCCAATCCAACCCCTTGACGTGCAAAATACCCTTCGCCGCCTCGCCCCAGGGGCTTGGCCCGCCGCTGACCACCACCATTCGCGTGCCGTCACGCGCGATCGCGTCCTCGAGGGACACATAGTCGAAAGCCATGGGTCCTCCGAATATCAGGGGATAGGGGTTAGCGGCTGGGGGTTACTGCATGGTTGAGAGCGACGTCGCCAGAACGCGCTGGACGACAATGCCCTCGCGGTTGATCAATTCGGGCACCTTGGGCGCGATATCGTTCTTCCAGGTATCGCTCTGATAGACCGCCTCGTAGAGCCGTTCGCGGTCGGCCTCGCTCTCGAAGCGGCGGATCCAGAAATACACCGACTTGTCTTCCTCGCCCTCGAAGCTGCCGGTGATGACCATGCCCTTGGACACCTGGAAGGGGATGATCACGGTTTGCATGAACTCAACCCATTCCGCCATCTTGCCGGGGTGGATCGGGTATTGGCGGATCTCAAAGAAAGCCATTTGGAATCTCCTGTTCGGATCGTTGGTATCATGTCGTCCCGATGATCCTAGCGCGGTGGTGCGCCGTCAGCCATCGCAGAACGGATATTGGTGGCGTGCCGGTTTAGGATTAATCGACATGGCGATCACGCGGAGCCGACGCATGTCCATCGCGCCGCGCTATACTCTTGTCAATCACACGCCAATCAACGGAGCCTCGCCATGCGTCTTCAATCGAAAACCGCCCTTGTCACCGGCGCCGGTGGTGGCCTCGGCGGAGCCATCGCCCGGCGCTATGCCGCCGAGGGTGCCTCGGTCCTGTGCTCGGACCTGGATCTCGCCAAGGCCGAGGCGACCGTCGCCGACATCCAAGCCAAGGGCGGTACCGCAGAGGCCATGCGCGCGGACGTTTCCGTCGCCGCCGATTGCGAGGCCCAGGTGGCCGAGACCGTGGCCCGGTTCGGGCGCATCGATATCGCGGTGAACAATGCCGGGGTGGCGATGCACAAGCTCGCGCTCGACATGACCCCGGAGGAGTGGGAGCGGGTTCTGCGGATTAACCTCACCGGCTCGTTCCTGACCGCCCAGGCCGCCGCCCGGCGCATGGTCGACCAGGGGGGCGGGCGGATCATCCAGATCGGCTCGATCTCGGGCCAGCGCGGCAATATGGGCGGCATCGCCTATGGCGCGTCCAAGGCGGCGGTGATGCATGTCTGCAAGGTCATGGCGGTGGAGCTTTCCTCCAAGGGCGTGATGATCAACGCCATCGCGCCCGGGCCGATCGAGACCGGCCTCTCCAATCACGGCCCGTCGCGCAAGCAAGGCTATATCGACCGGATTCCCGCCGGTGCCTATGGCACCATCTCCTCGGTCGCGGGCGCGGCGCTATTCCTGGCCTCGGATGAATGCGAATGGACCACCGGCGCGATCCTCAATGTCGATGGCGGCTATGGGGCGGCGGGTCTGGCCTATGACCCGGCGGAGGTCGGGGGGTAGGTCGCGGGGTCTCCTAGGTTTCCCAAGCTACCCATCACCCCGCGCTCGACCCTCGAGAAATCGAGGGCAGGCGACGGGGTCCACGCCTGAGAGCGTCCGAATGAATGCCATCCGGCAAGCGGGACGGACGTCGCCTCATGCTCCGCCAACCGTCACGTGCCCTCGTCTCAGGCGTCGGCCCCGCGTCAAGCGCGGGGTGACAGTTGATGTGGAGGACGACGGAAGAGAGTGAAGCGGCGCGATCCCATGTGGACGGGCCCGGAAATTAATGTAGGATGATCCTCGGCGCCCCCGAATCAGAGAACTTCAATGATGATCCCCTGGAAGAGTTTAAAAACCCTCCTGCCCGTCGCCGGATTGATCTGGCTCGCGGGATGCGAGGAAGCGGCGCCCGAGCGGGTCGAGCGGGTTCGCGCGATCAAGCCGTATTTCGTGATCGAACCGGCGGGCGGTGACGTCAGGCGCTATTCCGGAACGGTCGTGGCGTCGAACACTTCGGCTTTGAGCTTCGCGGTCTCGGGCACGGTGAAAACCGTCGCGGTCAATCTCGGTGACCGGGTCACCAAGGGACAGGTGTTGGCCACCCTCGACGTCGAGTCTTTCTCCCTTAATGTTCAAGCCGCGAAGGCGGAGCTAGCCGCCGCCCAGGCCGAACTCGACAATGCTCGCGCGGAACTGGTGCGGCAACGGCAACTCTTCGACCGGGGCTGGGTCGCCAAAGCGGCGCTGGACCGGGCGATATCGCTCGCCGAAGCGGCGGAGGGGCAGCTCGACCTGCTGAGTTCCCGGCTTAGCCTCGCCCAGCGCGACGTTGCCAATACCCGTCTGCTGGCACCCTTCGACGGGGTGATCTCGGCGCGCGAGGTGGAGCCCTTCGCCGAGATCAGTCGCGGCGAAAAGGTCCTGCAAGTCGATTCCGACGGGGCTTTCGAAGTCGAAATCTCGGTTCCCGATTCCCTGGTCTCGCGATTGGCGCCGGGGACGCCGCTGGTCATCGACGCGCCGACCTCCTCGGCCTGCGGTTGTCGCGGGCGGATAACCGAGATCGGGGCCACCGCTGGGGCGGCCAACGCGGTCACGGTCAAGGGCGCGATCCTGTCGGGCGGCGGCGCGCTGCTGGCCGGCATGGCGGTGGATGTCGGCGTTACGTTGGCGGGAGAGCGGGCGACGGAGGGGTATCTGGTGCCGCTGGTCTCGATCGCGCCGGGAGAGGGACCGGCCCGCGGCTTCGTCTTCAAGTTCGACGCGGAAAGCGGCCAGGTGCGCCGCACCGCCGTCAAGGGCGTGGGGGTGATCGATGGCAATCTCGTCGGGGTCGCCGGCGGGATCAAGCCCGGCGATGTCATCGCGGCGGCGGGCGTAAGCCTGCTGCGCGACGGCCAACGTGTCACCCTACTCGGCCAATAGGCACGCTGGAAAACGGGAACCTCAGCCCATGAACTTGGCCCGCCTCGCGCTGGACAACTCGCGCATCACGGTGAGTTTCATCTTTCTGATCATCGCGATCGGCGTTTCCGGGTTTTTGACCTATCCAAGCGCCGAAGACCCGTCGATCACCATCCGCAGCGTCAGCATCACCACCGGCTACCCGGGCATGGCGCCGGAGCGGGTCGAGGAGCTGATTACCAAGCCGATCGAGGCCGCGATGCGGGAGATCGCCGAGATCGACGAAATCAAGTCCAGCACCAAGGCCGGGTCCACCCGGTTGAGCCTGACGATCCATGACGCGGTGGACGACTTGGAGCCGGTGTTCCAGGAAATCCGCAACAAGGTCGACGACCTGACCCCGAAACTGCCCGACGGCACCTCCACTCCGGTGGTCAACGACAACGAGGGTCTGACAGCGATTGCCTCGATCGCGCTGTGGGCGGACGGCTTTACCCTCGCCGAGATGCGGGACGTCGCCCGCGATACCCGCGACCGGCTCTATACCCTGGACGGCGTGCGGCGCATCGATATCCTCGGCGTCCAGGAAGAGCGGATCTATCTGGAGAGCACGCCGGCGCGGCTGGCCCAGCTCGGCGTCTCGCCGCGCGAGGTTTTCGGGGCCCTGGCGGACCAGAATATCATCGAACCCGGTGGGGAGATCACCGCCGATGGCCGGACCATCTTGTTGGAGCCGTCCGGCAATCTCGACTCCATCGACGCGATCCGCGACGTGGTCTTCGCCATCCCCGGCACCAATCGGGTGCTGCGCCTGGACGAGGTGGTCAGCATCCGCCGCGACTTGGTCGACCCGCCGGTGAACCCGGCCTTCTTCAACAATCGCGAGGCCATCGTGCTCGCGGTCTCGACGGTCACCGGCACCAACAATGTCGCGTTCGGCGAGCGGTTGACCGCGCTGCTGGACGAAATCCAACAGGAAGTTCCGATCGGTTATGTCTTCGATTACGCGACCTTCCAGCCGGAGTTGATCGCGGAATCCGTCGACGGCGCGGTCTCGAACGTCTACCAGACCCTGGCCATCGTGCTCGCCGTGGTGATGATCTTTCTGGGGGTTAGAACCGGGCTGATCGTCGGCTTCTTCGTGCCGCTTACCATGCTGCTCGGCATCATCGTCATGCGGCTGATGGATGTCGAACTACAGCGCATGTCGATCGCCGCCACGATCATCGCGCTGGGGCTGCTGGTCGATAACGCGATTGTCGTCGCCGAGGATATCCGCTCCCGCCTGGAGCGCGGCGCGGACCGGCGAGCGGCGGCGATGGCTTCCGGCGCGTCGCTGGCGATCCCGCTGCTGACCTCGTCGCTCACCACGATATTCGCCTTCATGCCGATGCTGCTGATCGAGGGCGCGGCGGGAGAATATGTGCGCTCGCTTGCCCAGGTCGTCGCGATCCTGTTGCTCGGCTCGTGGCTGCTGTCGATGACCGTGACGCCGGCGATGTGCGCCTGGTTCATGAAGACATCGGTCCGCCCCCCCGAGAAGATGGAATCCGGGGAGATGGGATCCGAGGAATCCGACGGACAAACCGGCGACGGTCTGATGTATCGGTTTTACCGCTCGGCGCTCGGCCTCATCCTGCGGTTCAGGCTGCTGGCGATTGGCGCGCTGGTGGCCATGCTGGTCGGCTCGATCCAACTGCTCGGGTTGGTGAAAACCGAGTTCTTTCCGCTTGGCGAGCGCAGCCAGTTCCTGATTTATCTGGATTTCGAGGCCGGCACCGACCTGCGGGAGACCCAGGCGGAGACCCGCAAGTTGACCGGCTGGCTGACCGATGCCGCCGCCAATCCCGAGATCACCAGCAATGTCGCCTATATAGGTTTCGGCGGCCCCCGTTTCTTCCTCTCGCTCTCGCCGGTCAACCCGGATCCGCATCGCGCCTTCGTGCTGGTCAATGTCGCCTCGCCGGACGATATCGGACCGGTCATCGACCGGGTCAACGGCTTCATGGACGCCAACCTGCCCGGTGCCGTCTCCGACGCCAAGCGCATGTGGTCCGGCGGCGGCTCCGAGCCCGGGCTGGTTCAGCTGCGCCTGATCGGCCCCGAGGGCGAGGTTCTCGCCGGCCAGGCAGAGAAGATCATGGCCGCCTTCCACGCGCTTCCCGGTACCGTCGGGATCAAGCATGACTGGGAGAACAAGATCCTGAAACTCGGGGTTGAGGTCGACCAGACCCGCGCCCGCCGCGCCGGTGTCACCTCCAGTGACGTCGCCGAGGCTTTGAACACTTTCTTCTCCGGTGCCCGGATCAGCACCTATCGCGAGGGTGACAAGACCATACCGATCATCCTGCGCGGCGATGATGATCTGCGCTTCTCGCTCACAGGGATCAGACGGATTCAGATCCACTCGGCGGCGACCAAGTCCTTCGTCTCGCTCGACCAGGTCGCGACCGTCAGCCCGCAATGGGCCTTCGGGCGGATCGAAAGACTGGATCAGCGCCGAACCCTCACCGTCGAGGCGCGCAATCCGGATCTGCCGGCGCCGCGCCTCCTGGCCGCGATGCAACCTGCCCTCGACGCGCTGGAGATGCCGCCGGGATATCGTCTCGAACTCGCCGGCGAGATCGCCGATCAGGCCGAGGCCAATGGCAAACTCTTCGGCAATCTGCCCCTGGCGCTCGCGGCGATCGTGCTGCTGCTGGTGGGTCAGTTCAACTCGTTCCGCAAGGGCGGGATCGTCATCGCCACCATTCCCCTGATGCTGATCGGCGGCACCCTCGGCCTGCTGGTGATGAACGCGCCCTACGGGTTCATGGTGATGCTCGGCTTCTTAAGCCTGGCCGGCATTCTGATCAATAACGGGATCGTGCTGATCGACCGGATCGAGACCGAAACCGCGGCGGGGCATCCTCCCTTGGAAGCGGTCGCTCGCGCCTGCCTCGCGCGGCTGCGCCCGATCCTGATGACCACCTTGACGACGGTGCTGGGCCTGATCCCGTTGATCCTGTTCGGCGGACCACTGTTCTACGGCATGGCCAGCGTGATCGCCTTCGGCCTCGTGGTCGCGACGCTCATCACGCTCGGTTTCGTGCCGGCGGTTTATACCTTGCTGTTCCGGATTCCGACCGGCGACGCGCGAGACGTCGTCACGCGGGCGGGGCGGTAGAACGAAGCGGGATCTCGCCGAAAAGCCCCGGGCTTATTCCGCCGCCAAGGGACGGGTTGCGAGTATCGCGTCGTCTTCCTCGAGCGCCATCGGCGCCCAATTGCGCGAGCGGACATAGTCCGGGCGCGGGTTCTCGACATCGCCAGGACGGTTAGCGCAGAGGTTGTAGCAGAGATAGATCTGCCAACGATCGCGCGCCGACAGGTTGTGCCCCGAGGCATGCAGCGTGTTGCAGTCGAAGATCGCCACGGTCCCCGCCTTGCCGGTGATCGCCACCGGGTCGGGGGCTCCCTCCATGCGCGCCTTCACCATCGCCGCCGGTGTCGCCCAGAACTTGTAGACCGTCGACTCGTCGTAATAGGGATCGAAACGGCCATCGGCGTGACTGCCCGGCAGCATGTAAAGGCAGCCGCCGATTTCCGTCGCGTCGTCCAACATCACCATCATCGTCGCCATGGTCGGCTCCGCGATACCGTCGAGATGCCAGGAGCCGAAATCCTGGTGCCAGTGCCAGACCGTCCCCTCGATTGACGGCTTCATATTCACCTTGCAGTGATGCATGTAGAGCCGCTCGTCGCCCAAGACCTGTTGCGCGACACCGAGCGCGCGTGGCGTGCGTGACAAGCCGCGATAGGCCGGCGAATAGGTCGGGCCGTCCGGCTCGTGCATGCGGAACATGGTCTTGGCCTTGCCGTCCTCGCCCTCGCGAAAGATACCGTCGGCCTCGATATGGCGCAGCCGCTCGGTCTCCTCGCGCAGCACCGCGACCTCGGCCGGGGTGAACAGTTCCGGAAACACCAGAAAACCGTCTCGCTTGTAGGCGTCGATCTGATCCTGGGTGAGTTGCATCAGGGGCCTCCCATCGGTCTGGCGGTTCGAGCTTGCCGTCAGTCTAGCCGAGGCCTCGGTTTTCACCCAATCGAAATGCGGGTCTTTCGGCGTGCCGTTGGCTGATCTTGCCTTGGCTTGCTAGGCTCGTCTCTCGCCGGGTTCGATACCTCTTTGGTTAAAGCCAGCGCCCGGACAGGGGAGTCTCCGTGAAGGTCACGCGCACCGATTGGCAAGATAATCCAAAGCCGCTGCCAGATCGCCGAATGGTGGCCGCCATCGGCGACGTTCATGGCTGCGCCGAGCATCTGGAGGCCATGTACAAAGCCCTGGCCGAGGATATCGCCCGGCTCCATCCCGACGAGACGACTTGTGTGTTGCTCGGCGATCTTGTCGATCGCGGCCCGAACTCTCTCGATTGCCTGGGCCTGGCGATGGACGGTCTGCAAGCCTTCAGCCGAAACGCGGCGGTCGAGGATATCACCCTGCTCGGGAACCATGACGCCTGGCTGAAACAGGCGGTCGAGCGCCGGCTCGGCGAGGAAGACGCCCGAGTCTGGGCCTATAACGGCGGCGACAAGACCTTCGCGAGCCTTGGCATCCCGCCGCTTTCCGCCGCGGATGAACTCTCCGCCGCGATCCGCGCGAAACTGCCCGAGGAAGTCGCCGTATGGCTCGGCGAGATGCGGCTTAACCACCGGGTCGGCGACCTTCTATTCGTGCATGCGGGGATCGATCCGCGACGCCCGCTTGAAGACCAAAGCGAGCATGCTCAATTATGGATCCGCGACGCCTTTCTGCACGCCGAGGACTGGCCCTTTGAGGTGCTGGTGATCCACGGCCATACCGTCGACGCGCCGGAAAACCAGCCGGAAATCTTCCCGCATCGTATCGGCATCGATACCGGCGCCTTCGCGACGGGCGTGCTGACCGCGGTCGAGTTCGTCGGCGCCAGCATGCGGTTCGTCATCGCCGATTCTCGCTAGCACGACGGGTTAATCACCGATGCGAGGCCCCATTCGGGTCAGGTCATTGAATCAGAACATTCAAAAATGTTCGGTTTTTTTCATTTTATGCTCGAATTTTTTCGAACCAGGCGCTATCTCCAGATCCAGCACTCTGGAAGAACGCCATGTCGACCTCCGACCCTTTCGACGTTTTCATCATTGGTGGCGGTATCAACGGCTGCGGAATCGCGCGCGATGCCGCCGGGCGTGGCTATTCGGTTTGCCTCGCCGAGATGAACGATCTCGCCAACGCCACTTCGTCCGGATCAACCAAACTGATCCATGGGGGCCTGCGCTATCTGGAGCATTACGAGTTCCGATTGGTGCGCGAAGCCTTGCGGGAGCGAGAGGTATTGTGGTCGACGGCGCCCCATATCATCCGGCCGCTGCGGTTCGTGCTGCCGCATCACCAGGGATTGCGTCCGGCCTGGCTGCTGCGTCTCGGGCTGTTCCTGTATGACCACCTGGGAGGGCGGCGGCTTCTACCCGGGACGCGGACGGTGGATCTGCGCGACGATCCCGTCGGCGCGCCCCTTAAACCGACGTTCACGCGTGGTTTCGAGTATTCCGATTGCTGGGTCGATGACGCGCGCCTGGTTGTCCTCAACGCCCGTGACGCCGCCGATCGGCGCGCGGAAATCCTGACCCGGACCAAGGTCGTCTCGGCGCGGCGCGAGGACGGGCTCTGGACGATCACCACCGAAGCATCGGACGGAACGCGGAACACGCGCCAGGCCCGGCTTTTGGTGAACGCCGCCGGACCCTGGGTCGATGCCGTTCTGACGGAGGGTCTCGGGCAGGACAAGCCGGCCTCGGTCCGGTTGGTTCGTGGCAGCCACATCGTCGTACCCCAACTTTACGAGCATGATCGCTGCTACATTTTCCAGAACACCGATGGCCGGATCATCTTCGCGATACCCTACGAGCGAGACTATACCCTGATCGGCACCACCGATCGCGACCACGGCGATGATCCCGGCGCGGTTTCGATCTCCTCGGAGGAGACCGACTATCTTTGTGCCGCCGCGAGCGATTATTTCAGCCGGCCCGTGCGGCCCGAAGACGTGGCTTGGTCCTATTCCGCCGTGCGCCCCCTTTACAATGACGGCGCGGACAAGGCCCAGGAGGCAACCCGCGACTATGTCCTGAAGCTCGACGACGGCGACGCGACCGACGATGCCACGCTGATCAATATTTTCGGTGGCAAGATCACGACCTATCGCAAACTGGCCGAAGCCGCGGTCGAGCATATCCAATCCAAGCTCGGCCACCGGAGTGCGTCCTCGACCACCCCCTGGACGGCCGAAGCGGTTTTGCCTGGAGGAGATTTCGGGCCCGAGGAATTCGAGGATACGGTCGCCGCCTTGCGCGCGGCCTTCCCATTTCTGGAGGGCGAACTCGCGACGCGGCTGATCCGGCTATACGGCACCAGGGCATGGAGCCTCCTTGGTGACGCCAAATCTCCCGACGATCTCGGACGTTGCCTCGGCGCGGACCTGTACGAGGTGGAGCTTCGCCATCTGGTGGCGCGTGAATGGGCGGTCGACGCCGAGGATGTCCTTTGGCGGCGCACGAAACTCGGCCCGCGGTTCTCGGACCGGGAAGTCGAGGATCTCGAGGCTTGGTTGCGGGATATTACGACCCGGCACGTGGCGCCCGCGGCCTGATACGCCCCCTCTTCCGAGCCTGAATGGTCCGTGGCATTCTTGCCCCCCGAACTAGAACGCGGACGAGACCACGGACACGAACACCGACACGGGAGCGCGCCAAATGGCCGGCCACATCCTCGCGATTGATCAGGGAACCACCTCGTCCAGGGCGATCGTGTTCGACGGCGATCTGCAAATCGCCGGTATCGGCCAGCGCGAGTTCCAACAACATTTTCCTGATTCCGGCTGGGTCGAGCATGACGCCGAGGAGATCTGGGATAGCGTCGTCGCCACGGCCCGCCAAGCGATAGACGCCGCGGGGATCGCGCCAAACACGATTGCCGGGATCGGCATCACCAACCAGCGCGAGACCGTGGTCCTTTGGGAACGCGCGACCGGCAAGCCGCTGGGCCGCGCCATCGTTTGGCAGGACCGCCGCACCGCGCCGATGTGCGAAGACCTACGCGCCCGGGGCCTCGAGGCGACCTTTACGGCCAAGACCGGACTGCTGCTGGACCCGTATTTCTCCGGCACCAAGCTGGCCTGGATGCTGAACCAGGACCCGAACCTTCGCCCCCGCGCGGCGGCCGGGGAGCTGTGCTTCGGCACCATTGATTCCTGGCTGATCTGGAAGCTTACCGACGGCGCGGTGCATGCGACGGACGCGACCAACGCCTCGAGAACCCTGCTCTACAACATCGCCGAAAACCACTGGGACACCGAACTGCTGGGTATTCTCGACATACCCGCCGCCCTGTTGCCGGAGGTCCGAGACAGCGCCGATGACTTCGGTACCGCCGCTCCGGCGCTTTTTGGCGCGGCGATCCCTATTCTTGGTGTTGCCGGGGACCAGCAAGCCGCGACCATCGGCAATGCCTGCTTCGCGCCGGGGATGATGAAATCGACCTATGGCACCGGCTGTTTCGCATTGTTGAACACCGGCACGGATCTGGTGCCGTCAAGCAATCGGCTGCTGACAACCATCGCGTACCGGCTCAACGGCCAGACGACCTATGCGCTGGAAGGCTCGATCTTCATCGCCGGGGCCGCCGTGCAATGGCTCCGTGATGGCCTCGGCGTGATCGAGAAGGCCTCGGAGTCCGGAGGCCTCGCCGCCAAGGCCGACAACAAACAGAACGTCTATCTGGTCCCAGCCTTTACCGGGCTCGGCGCACCGCACTGGGACGCCGACGCCAGAGGCGCGGTCTTTGGCCTTACCCGCAATACCGGCCCCAGGGAATTCGCCCGCGCGGCACTTGAAAGCGTCGGTTTTCAAACTCTGGACCTCCTGGACGCGATGCGAGGCGATTGGACCGGCGCGGCGGGTGACACGGTTCTCCGCGTCGATGGCGGTATGGTCGCCTCGGACTGGACCATGCAATTCCTGGCCGACATTCTGGCCGCGCCCGTGGATCGGCCGGTGATTCTGGAAACCACCGCCCTCGGCGCCGCTTGGCTGGCCGGATCACGGGCCGGTGTCTGGCCTGGCATGGAGGAATTTGGTCGCCGCTGGGCGCTCGAGCGACGGTTCGAGCCGTCGATGGCGGATACGGCCAGACAGGGAAAGATCACGGGATGGCGCGACGCGGTACGCCGGACCCTGACCGGCTAGGCCATACGAAAATACATAATCTTTTTCGTCGTCCTCGCGCAGGCGGAGACCCCTTTTTCATTGAAAAGGGCTAACACGCCAACCGTTTTGCAAAGGTCCCCGCCTTCGAGAGGACGACGGTGGATGGCTTCCCAAACCTTTACCGATTAACCCGAGATTGACATCGGCGGCCCGCCGCACTATCGAAATGATATATTATAACATTTCGAGGTTGAGATGCGCCTTTCCACCACTATTTTTGCCCTCGCCTTCGCGCTTGGCGTTCTTCCGACCTTGGCTAAAACCGTCCAGGCGGCCCCCAAGACCGTGGTCACGATCAAGCCCGTGCATTCCCTGGTCGCCGGTGTGATGGCCGGGATCGCCGAGCCGACCCTGCTGATCGACGGGGCCGGATCACCGCATGACCATGCGTTGAAACCGTCGGAGGCCCGCGCCCTGGCGGCGGCGGATCTGGTGGTTTGGGTCGGTCCCGAGATCGAAGGGTTCTTCATCAAGCCCGCGAAATCCCTGGCCAAGGACACCGTCGTGCTGACCTTGTTGGAACGGTCGGAGCTTACGCGCCTGCCGGCGCGCCAAGGTGGCGCTTGGTCCCGACATCGTCACGACGACCATGACGAAAAACACGGGGACGAAAAACACGGGGACGAAAAACACGGGGACGAAAAACACGGGGACGAAAAACACGGGGACGAAAAACACGCCGACGAACACCACGGAAAACACGAGGACAAACACGGGCACGGCGAAGCAGGTGACGACTTCGACGCGCATGTGTGGCTGGACCCGGCCAATGCCCGCGCCATCGTTGAGGTGCTCGCCGAAACCCTGGCAACGATGGATCCGGACAACGCGGCGGCGTATCGCGCCAACGCGAGCCGCATGACCCATGAACTCAAGGCCTTGGAGCGGGAAATCGCCGGCCTTGTCGCGCCGTCGCGGGGAACGCCCTATGTGGTTTTCCACGACGCCTATCAGTATTTCGAGGCCCGTTTCGGCATGAACGCCGTGGGCTCGATCAGCATTTCGCCGGACCGCCGCCCAAGCGCCAAGCGCCTGGTGGAGATCCGCCGTCGGATCGTCGAAGCCGGCGCGGAATGCATTTTCACAGAACCGCAATTCCCGCCCCGGCTCGCCGAGACCGCGCGCGAGGGCACACCGGCGCGGCTTGGCGTCCTTGATCCTCTCGGCGTGGAGACCAAGGCTGGCCCGTCGGCCTATGGCGAGATGATGCGTGGCCTGGCGCTTGGACTGGCGGCTTGCCTGGAGGGCTAAATCCGTCGAGACGCTCCCGCGCCGATCCGCTCTAACGCGCCAGTAACCGCCGACCGACCAGCGATACCGCGAAGAACAGGCCGGCGGCGGTAACGATGGCCGGGCCGGAGGGCAGATCCCACTGGAATGATCCGGCGAGGCCTCCCAGAACCGCAAGCATGCCGATCACGCTGGCCACCAGGGCCATTTGCTCGGGCGTTCGCGATAGAGACCGCGCCGCCGCCGCCGGGATGATCAACAGCGAGGTGATCAGCAGGATCCCCACCACCTTCATGGCGATGGCGATGGTAATCGCGATGATCATCATGAAGGCGATTTGAACCCGGCGTACCGGCACCCCCTCGACCCGGGCCAAATCCTCATGCACGGTGATCGCCAGAAGCGGACGCCACAACCAGGCGAGGCTCCCCAACACACAGGCGCCGCCGATATAGACCACGGCCACGTCATCCCATGTCACCGACAGCACATCGCCCAGAAGGTAACCGATCAGGTCCACCCGCAAGGTCTCCATGAAGGCAAGCGAGACCAGGCCCAGCGACAACGCCCCATGCGAGAGAATGCCGAGCAGGGTATCGGAGGCGAGCAGGCTCTGGCGTTGCCCCAGCGCCAGGATCAAAGCCACCGCCGCGCAGATCCCGACAATACCGACCGTCGGGTCAACCCCGATCAGAAAGCCCAGGGTCACCCCGAGCAAAGCCGAATGGGACAAGGTATCGCCGAAATAGGCCATCCGCCGCCACACCACGAAACTGCCGAGCGGACCGGCGATCGCCGCGACACCCAGTGCCGCGAGCAGAGCCCGAAGCAGAAAGTCATCCATCGCGGCGCCTGTTGCCCCCGTGAGAATGCCCCGGGTGGGAATGGCCCGGGTGGGAATGGCCGTGGCCGTGATCATGGCCGCCATCGGCGCCGACCACTTCGCCGGCGAGGCCGTGAACATGGTCATGGTGATGCTGATACGCCGCCAGATGACCCGCGCCACGCTCGCCGAACAGCGCGACATAGCTTGGGTCGATCTCCACATCCAACGGATGGCCGGTGCAACAGATGTGATGATTAAGGCAAACCACCCGATCGGTCGCCGCCATCACCACGTGCAGATCATGGCTGACCATGAGAATGCCGCAATCCCGGCGCCGACGGGTTTCCTCGATCAAGCCCATCAACTCATCCTGGCCATGGATGTCGAGACCTTGGGCCGGCTCGTCCATCACCAGAAGGTCCGGATCCCGCAGCAGTGCCCGGGCAA